>CBFGVE010000229.1:0-4975 GCA_965651915.1 uncultured bacterium | reverse complement strand
ACTTGGTTGGCTTCGGACCTTCCGGTGGTGCTTGCCGCTGCCGGCGAGGTTCCGAGCCCAGTAGATGTCAAGGGCGAGATGATGCTCTGGACGTGGCTGACGTTCATCATCGTCGCCATCCTCCTCTACAAGGTGGCCTGGAAACCCATTCTCCGCGGACTTGACAAGCGGGAGGATTTCTTCCGCGAGTCGGTGGAGAAGGGCGAACAGCTCCGCGAGGAACTTGGGCGCATGGACGAGACCCGTCGCGCCCACGAGGCCAGGCTGGCTGAGGAATCCAAGGAGGCCATCGCCCGCTCCCGCAAGGCGGCGGCTGAGGCCGCCCGCGTCATCGAGCACAAGGCCCGCGAGGAATCGCAAATCCTGTTCGAGAACGCGCAGCGCGAGATTCACGCCGCCCAGGAGAAGGCCGCAGCACTGCTGCGAAAGCAGAGCGCTGAGGCCGCCGTCGCCATGGTCTATCGTATCCTCGACGAGAAGCTTGACGACGCCGGCAGCAAGGCCCTAACCGACCGACTGCTCAAGGAAGTCTAGACCACCATGGCCGATCCGAGAATCTCTTTCCGCTACGCCCGCGCCCTGTTCGACCTGGCCCTTCCCGAGAGCCAGCTTCAGGCCGTTCACCAGGACTTGGAAGGACTCATGGCGCTCCGGAGCCGGAGCGCTGAGTTCGCCGATCTGCTAGATAACCCCAGCCTACCCCAGGCCAAGGTACAGCAGACGCTATCGGCGCTTCTCTCTGGGCAGGTTTCCCCCCTGACTCTGCGGTTCCTTCTGTTCCTTGCGGATCGGCGGCGGCTGGCTGAGCTGCCCGGCATAGCAAAGCGGTTCGAATCCCTGCACGACCAGCATCTCAACCAGCTCAAAGTCCAGGTCACCAGTGCCCGGGAAATGACTGCAGCCCAGCGCGAGGAGCTTTCCGCAAGGCTCCAGAAACGCTTGGGAAAGAAGGTCATCGCCCAGTTTCGGACAAACCCCGCCCTCGTCGGCGGCTTCCAGTTCAGGGTGGGCGATGAAATCCACGACTATAGCATCGCCACCATGCTCGAATCCTTTAAACACCAACTGATCACCGTCTAAGAGGACCACCAATGGCCATCGATCTGAAACCTGAAGAAGTCTCCGCCGTACTGCGCAAGCAGCTCGCCGAATTCGACATGAAGGGCGAAACCTACGAGGTAGGCACCGTCCTGAGCGTCGGCGACGGCATCGCCCGCGTACACGGCCTTTCCAACGTCATGGCCGGCGAACTCGTGGAGTTCGGCGGGGGCATTCGCGGCATGGCGCTCAACCTCGAAGAGGAAAACGTCGGCATCGCCGTGTTCGGCGAAGACACCACCATCAAGGAAGGCGATCAGGTCACCCGTACCGGCACGATCGCCTCGGTACCGGTTGGCGACACGCTGACCGGACGCATTGTCGACGCCCTGGGCGTGGCGATCGATGGCGGGCCGCCGATTTCCACCGAGCACAGCAGCCCTATCGAGGTCAAGGCGCCGGGCATCATCGAGCGCCAGGACGTCAAGGAGCCGCTCCAGACCGGCATCAAGGTCATCGACGCCCTCACCCCCATCGGGCGGGGCCAACGCGAGCTGATCATCGGCGACCGCAAGACCGGCAAGACTGCGCTCGCGATCGACACCATCATCAACCAGCGCGGCGAGTCCGTCCACTGCTTCTACGTCGCCATCGGGCAGAAGCGATCAACCGTAGTCCAGGTGTACGAGACACTCAAGCGTTATGGCGCGATGGAGTACACCACCATCATCGCCGCCACCGCTTCCGACCCCGCTCCCATGCAGTTCCTTGCCCCCTATACCGGCTGCGCCATGGCGGAGTACTACCGGAACAGCGGGCGCCACGCGCTGATTATTTTCGACGACTTAACCAAGCAGGCGCAGGCTTACCGCCAGCTCTCCCTGCTCCTTCGCCGCCCGCCGGGACGCGAAGCCTATCCCGGCGACATTTTCTACCTACACAGCCGCCTTCTCGAACGCGCAGCGAAGATGAGCGCAGCCAAGGGTGGCGGAAGCCTCACCGCTCTGCCCATCATTGAAACCCAGGCGAACGACGTATCGGCCTACATTCCGACCAACGTGATTTCCATCACCGACGGCCAGATTTTCCTCGAGTCGAACCTATTCTACTCCGGCCAGCGCCCCGCCATCAACCCCGGCATCTCGGTGTCGCGAGTGGGTGGCGACGCTCAGATCAAGGCAATGAAGCAAACCGCCGGTTCGCTCCGTCTCGATCTCGCCCAGTACCGCGAGCTCGCGGCGTTCTCCCAGTTCGCCTCCGACCTCGACGCCTCCACCCGGCGCCAGCTCGAGCGCGGCCAGCGTCTGATGCAGGTGATCAAGCAGGGCATCTTCGAGCCACTGCCCGTGGTGAAACAGGTCGCCATTATCTATGCCGGTACCAAGGGCTTTCTCGACGAAATTCCCGTCGCCAAAGTCCGCGACTTCGAACGGCATCTCCATGACGCGCTCGACTCGACCTATGCGGACTTCGTTCGCCTGTTCAACAAGGAGAAGGCGCTGACCGACGAGGTCAAGAAGCAGCTCGAAGCCCTGCTCGTGGAGTGCAAAAAGACCTTCGCCCAGGCCGGCGGGGAATAGCCATGCCCAGCGTTAAAGAATACAACGTCAAACTCGCGAGCCTAAAAAACACGCGAAAAATGACGAGGACCATGCAGATGGTCTCGGCGAGCAAGCTGCGCCGGGCTCAAAATGCCCAGCGCAGCGCAAGCTTCTACGCCGAGCAGATCCGGCAGCTCACCGCCCGCCTGGCAAAGTCCGTCGGGGCCACCACCCACCCCCTCCTGGAGCGCCGGGAGAAGGTTGGCAAGGCCCTGCTGCTGGTGATGACCTCCGACAAGGGGCTGTGCGGCGGCTTCAACAACAACCTCTGCAAGTTTGTCGAACGCTGGGCGAAGGAAAACAGCGGGCGCTTCGGCCAGCTAGACATGAGCTTCTGCGGCCGGCGGGGCTACATGTTCTTCCGGCGGGCCGTGAACGTACACACCCACTACGAGGGCGTGACCGCTTCGCCGAACTTCCAGCAGGCTGACCGCATCGCACGGGAGCTGTCCCAGCTTTTCATCGCGGGGGAGTACGACGAAGTCTACGTTGCCAGCAACACTTTCAAGAACGCCCTTTCTCAGGAGCCCAAGCTGCGCAAGCTTCTTCCGGTCGAGCCCGAATTCATCGAGGGGGGTGACCCCTTGCCTACGGACTACATATTCGAGCCCCCCGCCCGCGAGCTTCTCGAGGAACTTCTGCCCAAGGCGGTTACCTTCCAGGTCCACTTCGCC
Source organism: uncultured bacterium (assembly GCA_965651915.1). GTDB lineage: Bacteria > Verrucomicrobiota > Kiritimatiellia > CBFGVE01 > CBFGVE01 > CBFGVE01. Next base: position 1,662 of record CBFGVE010000229.1, on the reverse strand, counting down.
CTGCTAGAAAATGCGGCCGGCGAGCACGGTGCCCGGATGACCGCGATGGACAACGCCACCACCAACGCCGACAAGCTTTTCAGTCGCTACACCCTCCTGCGAAATCGGGCCCGCCAGGCCCAGATCACCACCGAGATGATCGAGATCGTCTCGGGAGCGGAAGCGATTTAACCCCACCGATACCGCGCCCACTACGACCTTCCAAGGAGAAAACATCCCATGTCTGCAAACACCGAAACCAAAGCCCGCACCGGACGCATTACCCAGATCATGGGTGCAGTGGTAGTCGTTGAATTCCCCGAGGGCGGCCTTCCTCCCATCCTCAATGCGCTCAAACTCAGCAATCCTTTCATCAACGACGAGAAGGACAACCTGACCCTCGAGGTCGCCCAACACCTCGGCAACAACGCCGTACGCACCATCGCCATGGACACCACCGACGGCCTGGTCCGCGGCACCGAAGTGCGCGACACCGGCGACGTCATCCGCATGCCGGTGGGCGAACCCACCCTCGGACGCGTGATGAACTTGCTAGGCGAACCTATCGACCAGGCCGGTCCGATCACTACCAAGGATCACCTGCCCATCCACCGCACAGCGCCCCGCTTCGACGAACAGGACACCGCCGAGACCGTGCTCGTTACCGGTATCAAAGTGGTGGACCTGCTCGCCCCCTACAAAAAGGGCGGCAAGATTGGTCTTTTCGGTGGTGCAGGCGTAGGAAAGACCGTGCTCATCCAGGAGCTGATTCACAACATCGCTACCGAGCACGGCGGCTACTCTGTTTTCGCGGGCGTCGGCGAGAGAACCCGTGAAGGGACCGCGCTCTACGGCGAAATGAAGGAGAGCGGAGTCATCGACAAAACCGCCATGGTCTTCGGCCAGATGAACGAGCCCCCCGGTGCCCGCGCCCGTGTCGCGCTTTCCGCCCTGACCATCGCCGAGTATTTCCGCGACCAGATGAATCAGGACGTGCTGCTGTTCATCGATAATATTTTCCGTTTCACCCAGGCCGGCTCCGAGGTGTCCGCTCTGCTTGGCCGAATCCCCTCCGCCGTGGGCTACCAGCCGACTCTCGGCACCGACATGGGTGCCCTTCAGGAGCGAATCACGTCGACCAAGAACGGCTCGATCACCTCGATCCAGGCGGTCTACGTTCCAGCGGACGACTATACCGACCCAGCGCCCGCCGCGACTTTCGCCCACCTCGACGCCACCACCGAGCTTTCGCGCCAGATCGCCGAGCTGGGCATCTACCCGGCCGTGGATCCCCTCACTTCCTCCTCCACCATCCTGAGTCCCGAGGCCGTGGGGCGCGAGCACTACGAAGTGGCCCGCGGCGTGCAGCAGCTCCTCCAGCGCTACAAGGAGCTGCAGGACATTATCGCGATTCTAGGCATGGACGAGCTTTCCGAGGAAGACCGGCTCACGGTGGGTCGGGCCCGCCGCGTTCAGCGCTTCCTCTCCCAGCCGTTCAACGTCGCGGAACAGTTCACCGGCAGCAAGGGCGTCTACGTCAACCTTCCCGACACCATACGCTCCTTCAAGGAGGTGCTCGAAGGCAAGCACGATAGCGTACCTGAGCAGGCCTTCTACATGGTCGGCGGCATCGACCACGTCCTCGAAAAAGCCCGCACGATGCAGGAGTAGCCATGGCCGCCT
>CBFGVE010000228.1:0-4983 GCA_965651915.1 uncultured bacterium | reverse complement strand
GTGCGGACGCTGGCTAGCGGGATGCGGAGGCGGCCTGCGCTTGGCGAGTTGCCCTCGAACTGGCCTCGGGAAAGGCGGGCGGCGGTGAGTGTGGCCTGGGTTCCGTCGAACAGCGTCAGCCGTACTGCGCCGGTCGGCGGAACGGGCTGCTCCCCTGCGGCGGCTAGCAGGATCTGGCCGAGGCGGTCGGTGGGGATCTCCAGGTTGCCGAAGGAGGTCGCGACCAGGGCCTTGCCATCCTGGATCATGCCGATCTTTCCGCTGAGCAGGTCTCCGTTGCGCAGCCGGACCACTTCGCGGCCCTCCTTGATCTCCGGCGGGGTCTCGTTGCTGAGCGGGCGCCCGTCCCATTCGGTGACCCGCAGGGCGAGCAGCTCGACCGGGAAGTTCTGCATGCTGGTCAGCGTTAGGACCTTGCCGTAGGCGTCGAGCTTGGCGAGATCCTTCCAGTCGGCCACCTGCTGGTCGTCGAGGTAAACGAGCATACGGCCCTGCTCGGCGTCGAACAGCATGGTGTAGCGGGCAGACTGCTGCTCGCCCGACCGTCCGCCGCCCAAGTTGATGTTCGCGATCTGTCGCGAGCCCTGCTGCCGGGTCATCCGGTGGAGGTCGAGGCGGTTGGCGCCCTGGATCTGGAGGGCGTAGGCGTTGTGGCTGTTCTGCTCGCCCAGCTTGTCGGAATAGAACATCAGGCGGACGTAGCAGTGCCAGGTCCAGCGCAGGTCGAAGTCGATGCGGAGCTTCGGCGGCATGCGGGACAGCTCCCGGCTTACCACCGTGTTCTGGCCGAAGGTGATGGCGTCGCCGAGGAAGCGTGGCGCCGGACCCGAGGTGGTCCAGTCGGACTCTTCGCCCAGGCCTTCGACAATCATCCCCTCGCTTTCGCGCTGGAGCATGGACTGGATGTGGGCGCGTGGAATCGTGATGGGTCCGGAATACCAGGTGTCGAGGGCGAGGGTGTCGGCGGAGAGTCCGGAAAGGTTCCCGCGCAGCAGGTCGCCGTTGGCTAGGGTCACGGCCCAGCCGGTGGGTCGCACCAGTGCCGAGGCGCTGGCCGCCGCCTGGTATTTGCGCAGGCTCGTGAGCAGGATGGCCACCGGCTCGCGGAAGTGCGCGTGCCGCACCACGAGGGTGCCTGCAGGATCCTCCGCGCGTTCGAGCAGCCCGGTGATGCGGTCGCCGTTGGACAGCTCGATGCGCCCCATGCCCGGAGGAGCGTCGAGGCTGGCCGAGGCGTCGCGGAGGGCGCGGCTCGCCAGTTCGCCGGCGGTGGGTTCGGTGGTGATCTCGTCTGTGCCGAAGGGGTCGTCCATGATCACCTGAAGTTCGGCAGGCGCAGTGTGGGCGAGTGTCAGGAGGGCGGCGGCAAGGGTGAGCAGTCGTTTCATGGCGCGGGTTCCTGGTTGAGCTTGGTTGGCTGGAGTGCGGGTTGTGGAGGCTAGGGCTGAGCCGTGGCTGGGGTGGATAGAGCGGTGTTCCATCGGAGGGAGGCGATTTGGCTCGGGTCGATGCGAAGTGGAATGCCAAGGGACGATTTGCCCTCGAGTTTGCCATCCGAAATCCGCGGCTGCTTCAAACTGAGTTCGCTGCGGTCGCGTAGCGTGACCTGGAGGATGCCGGCTCCGGCGGGTGCGGGTGTGGCGTCGGTGGCGAAGGCGATCTGGTCCACCTGGCCGATGGGGAGGTCGATCTCCCCGAGCCCGCTGCGGATCCTCGCCGAATCCGAGCCGATGGAGAGCAGCTCGCCGCTAAGCTGGTCGCCGGAGGCGAGGCCGACGAGTTCATTCGCTGCGGGGCGGGGCAGTTCGGGCAGGGGCTCGGCGGGGGACTCGGATTCGTCGGCGATTTCCCCGGTCCATTCGCGGACGAGCAGGTTGCTCAGTTTCGCTGGGGCGGAGCTTCTTGTCGCGAAGGCGATGGCGTGTCCCGGAATGCGATCCGCTGCAAAGCGGATGCCTTCGCCCTTCGGCTCCCCATCGACAAAAATCAGGGCCCGGCCCTCGATGAGGTCGAGCACGAGGCGGTAATCGACCGCATGGGGCCCATCGCTGTGTTCGCCCGAAAGTTTGAGCTGACCTAGAACCTCGGGCCCCTCCGGGGCAAGCCGGCGGCCGAGGGTGGCCTCGATGCCGCAGCGCAGACCGAAATTGTACGCGGATCCCTCGCCATCCGTTGCTGGAGAGTCGGCGAAGAGAAAGGCGAAAATGGTCCCGTGGCCCACCCATTCCGCGTTGAAAGAGACTTCGATGCGCGCGGGCAGCTCGGCGAATTTCAGCTTGGCGTTGCTCCCGCCGGGAAGGAGCAGGGCGTCATTTTCGATTTGGGCTTGACCCGAGAGCTTCCAGTTGTCGGCCTTGTTCAATCCTTCGAGCAGAAAGCGTCCGGCCTCGGGTCGGCGGATGAGGCGTACCTTGGAGCGGGGCACGTTGAGTGAGCCGAGCGAGGGGGAGGCAAGGGCGATGTGGGTGTCGGTCAGGCCGGCGAGGTCGCCCCGCAGTTCGTCGCCGGCGGCGAGGCGGATGCTCCAGGGCTGGGCCTGTGGGGGGAGGCCCACAGGGGCGGCGGTGAACGTGTCGATGGCGTCGAAGGGGATGGGCAGGGCCGCGCGGATCAGAGGATGGGTCGTGTGCAGGATGCGTGCGGAGGAGTCGAGGGCGTCGATGCGGACGCTGAACGCGTCGCCGTTGGCGAGGATAAGCCGGCCGGCGGGAAAAGAGGCTTGTTCCGATGGCTGGCGGGCTGCCTGTGGGGTGGATTCCGCCGCGGGGGCGGGCAGGGGGAAGGCGGCGTTGAAGGGCAGCTCGGCGAAGGCGCTACCGCAGGAGGCGGCGAGCACCAGGAGCAGTCGCGGGGTGGGGCGGGGGATGGGGCGTCTAGCGTTCATAGATGGGCAGATAGCGGAAGTTGGGGGCCATGGCGAGAATGGCCGAGGCGGTGCAGAAAGTCGAGCCGTGGCTGCCGTCCCATCCGCCGCGAGCGTTCTGGATCTGGATGAGGCGGCTGGCGAGCTGGCGGTTCCAGGTGCGCCAGGCGGCCATGTCGGCGCGGTAATAGGCCTGGGCTGCGTAGTAGATGTAGTAGAAGTAGTAGGAGCTGGAAGAGCCTTCTCCCTGGTTCACCAGCCAGCGCCACGCGCCGCGCATGAGATCCCCGTGATCTTCGCGGGCGAGCGAAGCAGCGACGACGGCGATGGCGTTGCGCGGGCCGGAGCCTCCGCCGACGCTGGTGTAGCCGATGCCGCCCTCGCCGTCCTGGCAGGAGCGGAGGAAGGCGAGGGCACTGTCGATGGCCGCATCGGGAACCTCGAGGCCGGCGTTGCGGGCGGCGAAGAGCGCGACGATTTGGGCGCCGCTCACCGTGGTGTCGCCATCGGTACTGGTCGGCCCGTAGCGCCAGGCTCCCTGTAGGCTCCGCTTCTGGGCGTCGAGGATAAGGGCGACAGCGCGCTGGAGGGCGGGGCCGAGGCGGGGCTCGTCGATGGTCCCGTAGAGTTCGGCGAGGGCGAGGGTGGCGAAGCCGTGGTGGTACATGGAGTGGCCGAGGTAGCCGTTGACATCTTGCGCCTTGAGCATCACGTCGAGCCCGCTGCGGATGGGGCCCGCGAAGCGGCCATGCCGGGGGTCCTCCCCGGTCGCCAGCAGGGCGAGAATGGCGAGTCCCTGGATGCCGTTGCCGGATTCTCCGCCGGGGTTGTTCCAGCGTCCATCCTCCGCCTGTTCACGCACCAGATACTGCTGGGCGCGCTCGACCATGCGGGCGATGTCTTCGGGAACGGCTTCGCCGATGAAGCTGTCGGCCGGGCTGGCTGGTGCCTGGGCGAATGCGGTGCCAGCGGCGGGGCCGCAGCCGAGCAGGACGAGGGCGACGAATCGGGACCGGTTCATGGGTTTCGCTCCAGGGCTTCGTAGTAGCGTTGGATGGCGTCGCGGTATTCGGCGGGCCAGGTGGAGGGGTCGCCGGCACCGCGCTCGACGCCGCGCGTTTCCGAGCTGCCCGAGCCGGGCCCGGTCTGCGGGCCCACGGCGGTGGAGTCGCCGCCCTGCGAGCTGCCGGCCCCGGGCTGCGTTCCTGCGCCTGTCCCCGGCTGCTGCCCCGCCTGGGCCTGCTGTTCCCCGTTCTGCGAGGAGCTGCCGGACTGCCCCTGGAGGGCCTGGGCGATAGTCTCGATGATGTCGGTCTGGGCGGCGATGGTGTCGGGTCCGGAGTTGGGCTCGTCGAGCAGTCCGGCGGCCTCGTCGGAGATGCTGCCGAGGGCGCTGAGCAGTTCGATGGCCTTCTGGAGCTGGGTAATGCCGCGCAGGCGGTCGAACTCGGCGGTGATCTCATGCTGACGTGCGGCGGCGCGCTGGATCACGATGGGATAGACCGGTGCGTCGCGGTATTCGTCGGCGGCGCGGGTCTGGTCGCGCAGCATCTCCTCCCACACCCGGGCGCGCATGAGGCCGAAGAGCACCTCGGGTTCGAGCTGCTGCTGGTCGCCCCCGCCGCCTTCGCCGCCGCCCCCGGAATCCTGCTGGCTGGCTTCCTCAAGCTGCTGGGCCCAGTCCTCGTGCTGCTGGGCGATGGCTTCGAGACTCCCGGTGCTCTGGGCGAGAATGTTCTCTGCGATGCGGGCGTCGGCGGCATCGAAAAGGGCGAGGATGTCGGGCTGCTGCATTGCCTCGTGGATGGCGTGGTAGATGTCCTTGCGGGTGCGCAGGAAGAAGGCGCCGAGATCGTCGCGGATGTGTCCCGATTCGCGGCGGGCCTTGCCGTGTCCTCCGCGCACGGCGACCAGCGCGGTGCGCTCCTCGGGATCGAGGTCCTCGGGCAATTTCCCGATGAGCTGGGGCATGAGGGCGATGAGGCCTTCCGAGGCCTCGCGTTCCCGGCGGGCGGTTTCGCGGAGGCGGTTGATGAAATTGCGGGCGGTGGCGGAGTCGCGCGCGTCCTGGAGGCCCTGCGCGGCCTGGCGCAGGGCCTCGACGGCCTCCTGCTCGCGGC
>CBFGVE010000227.1:0-4989 GCA_965651915.1 uncultured bacterium | reverse complement strand
AGCCGATCCGATTTCGACCAGGCCCTCGATCTTATGGGCCGGGCCGAGGCGGCTGGTGCCGATGCCGCCGCGCTGGTTTTCGACCGTGCGCTGATCGACGCCATGCGCGGCCGTACCGAGGATGCCCTGGCGACGCTCCAGCGCATCGTCCGCGACCAGCCGAACCACCTGCGGGCATGGATGCTGACCGGCCTGCTCGCGGCGGAACGGGATGACGCGGAGACCCTGGGCCGCGCGCTGGCGGTTCTCACCCGCCGGGAGCATCAGAATCCGATGGTGCTCGATACGCTCAGCCGGATCTACCTGCGGAGCGAGGACCACCGGAAGGCCTACGAGGTACTCAATCGCCTGGTCGCTCAGCGTCCGGGCAATGTGCGGGCGCTGGAGCTGGTGCTTCAGCTCGACCGCTATTTTGGCTACAAAGACAAGGGCCGCGATCACGTGCGCATGTTGCTTGAGGCCGATCCGGGCAATGCCCTGGGAAATTTGATCCTGGCCTCCCTTCACGTGGGCGCCCGCTACTACGCTATGGCCGAGGAGGCCTACCGTGCCAGCCTGGAGCGCCAGCGCACGGTGGAGGGGCTCACCAATCTGGCCTGGGTGCTCCAGCAGATGCGCCGTCCGGCCGAAGCGCTGCCTTTCGCCGAAGAGGCGGTGGGCCTTCAGCCCGAGAACCCCGAGGCGCTGCACACCCTGGGGCTGGTTCAGGTGCGGCTGGAGCAGTGGGACGAAGCCCACCGTTCGCTGGTACGTTCCCTGGAGATCAATCCCGCGAACCTCTACGCCCAGCTTTATCTCGCCCTGGTCTTCGAGCACCGGGGCCTTGCGGACCAGGCCCGCGACCTGTGCGAAGCCCTGCTAGCCGAACGACCAAAGCTCATTCCCGAAGCCGCCGAGGAGGTGGATGCCCTCCACAGCCGGCTCCTGCGGAAGGCGCAGGGTTAGGGACCAGGAAGCCTGGCTCGGCGGGCGGCCTAGAGGGTTGGTTCGGGGGCGGAGGGAAAGGTGATGACGAATTCGGCGCCTTCGCCTTCGCGGTCCTGTACCCAGGTGTCGCCGCCGTGGCGGCGGACCACCGCTTCGACGATGGCGAGGCCGGCGCCGCTGCCCTCGACCTCGCGGCCCACTCCGCGCTGGAAGAGCTGGAAGATTTTCTGCCGCAGCTCCTCGGGAACCCCCGGGCCGCGGTCGCGGACGCAGAGTCCAGGACCGGGTGGATCGCCAGGCCCCGGTTCGTAGGCCGCGATCTCGATTTCGGGGGAGGTTCCAGGCCACACAAACTTCAGGGCGTTGGACACGAGATTGAATATGGCCTCGGTGAGCCAGGTGGGGTCGGCCTGCATGCGGGGCAGGCCGGGGCGCACGCTGATCCGGGCATGGCTGGCGCGGATGGCGTCGTCGAGCCGTTCCAGCGCGTCGTTGACGCACTGTTCCGAGGCGATCCACTCCGGCGGGGTGTTTGCCCGGCGTGCGCGGGAAATTTTCAGGAGTCCATCGAGCAGCACCCGCATTCGCGACGACGCCTTGACCACCCGCTGCAGGTAGTCCTGGGATTCCAGGCTGAGGTGGCCGCGCTGCTCCTCGAGCACGATGGCGGAAAAATTCTCGATGGCCCGCAGCGGCTCCTTGAGGTCATGGGAGGCGGCGTGGAGGAGGGCCTCCAGCTCTTCGTTCTTGCTGTGGATTTCCTCCTGGGCGCGGATCAGTTCGGTGATGTCGGTCGAGATGCCCGCGACGGCGCTGACCTTTCCGGTGGCGGGATCGTGCAGGGGGAATTTGACGCTGACGTAGGAATGGACGCCGTCGCGGTGGGGGGCGGACTCCTGAATTTCAAGCACCCGGTCTTCGCGGGCGACCGTTTGGTCGTTTCGGCGGAAGGCCTGGGCGTTGGGGGCAGGGAAAATATCGAAGTCGGTTTTACCGACGATCTGTTCCCGGGTCACGCCGAAGAGGCGCTCATACTGGCGGTTGACCAGCAGGTATCGGCCCTCGAGATCCTTGAGGTAGATCACGGCAGAAGAATTATCGATGATGGAGGAGAGCTGTTCGTCGCTCTTGCGCAGGGCCTCGGCGGTGCGCAGCCGCTCCTCCAGCTCGCGGGCGAGGACGTCGTTTTTTGCGTCAATCTCCGCCTGGAGTTCGTCGGCGTGCACAAGCATCTTTCCCGAGAGCGGCTGCATGACCTGGAGAATGACGAGGCAGCCGAGCAGGATGAGGAACAGCAGTACCAGGGCGAGTGGCATAAGCTGGCGCAGGAGCGGCTGGTAGACCTCGCTGCGGTCCATGGTCACAATGACCGACCACCCGATGCCTTCGACATCGTTAAGGGCGAAGATCTCATCCCGGCTCCCGAACTGGGTCGTGGCGAGCAGTGGTTGTCCCGGCTCCAGTTTAGTCAACGGCGAAGAGATATGGAGGCGCTGGGGGATGTGGCCGGGCGCAGGGCGCTCCGAGGGCAGTTGGAAGAGGAAGATTTCCTGATCGATCCGCCGTCCAAGATGGACCCGTCCGGTCGAGCGCATGCCCGCCGGGTTGTCGAGAATGCGCAGGATGGGATCGATCTGGAACAGGATGATGTCGCGGCCCACCCGTTCGCGTGACCGGGTCAGGATGGGGGAGACCACCGCAAGTGCGGCCCGCCCGTCGTCGAGCAGGAGTGGACCGTAGAGCTGGATGCCTTCGCGGTGTTCTGCCGCCTTGCCGACGGCCTGCGCGGAGGGCTCGCCGAGGCTGATCACGGGCCGGTCCTGGATGTCGAGGCGGGTGAGGCAAAGGACATCGGTAGAAAAGGCGAGGGCGTCCTCGAGCAGCGGACGGCTGAACGAGGAGTAGGCTTCGAAGGTCTGCTCGCCCCGGTTGTAGGCCTCGAGGCTCTCCCGCGCCTTGGTGCGGCTGCTGATCTGCTCGGCGATCTGTCGGCACTGGGTGAGGTAGCGCGCGATGCCCTGGCTGCGTACCGAGGCTTCGGTGAGCAGGGCGGCCTCGCTGTCGCGGCGAAGCTGGAGGGCGTGGGGGTAGAGAGCCACGACCGCTGTGGAGGAGCCGATCACGAACATGCCCAGGCCAGCCGCGGCGAGAATGAGCCGCTGCAGGTGGCGAACCTGCCGGTAGCGGGCGCGGGTGTTGGAGGGGCTTGGCATGGCGAGGCGGTGGTCGGCCCCCAGTCTAGCCCGCCGCCATCCCGGGATAAAGACTAAATTGGCCCCGCCCTGCCGGTGCTGGGCCAGGCGAGTGCAGGCCCGGGGGCCGGACCGTCCCGGCAGAAAGTGCTTTCACCCCTTCGGTCCTCCGCTATACTGCGAGCTTTTTCACCTAAGGATTTCCCGGCATGCGCGGACGTTTCATCACATTCGAAGGCCCCGAGGGGGGCGGCAAGACCACCCAGGCCCGGCGGCTGGTCGAGGCGCTCCGTGCGCACGGCCGGGCGGTGATCTACACCCGCGAACCCGGCGGAACCCCTACCGGCGAGCTGATCCGGGGCCTGCTCCAGCACGAGACCGCTGGCGAGCCCCTCGCCGCCGAGGCCGAGGTGCTCCTCTTCGCCGCCAGCCGAGCCCAGCTCGTCCGCACCGTCATCCTGCCCGCGCTCGAGCGCGGGGAGTTCGTGGTGTGCGACCGCTTCGCCGATTCCACCACCGGCTACCAGGGCTACGGCCGGGGCTTCCCGGTGGAGACCGTCGAGGCGATCAACCGCTTTGCCATCGGCCCCGCCGTGCCGGATCTCACCCTGCTGCTCGACCTCGATGTCGAAGCCGGCATGGGCCGGGTTCTCGCCCGGCAGGGAACCGGCGGGCAGCTCGACCGCATCGAACAGGAATCGCTCGCCTTTCACCAGCGGGTGCGCGAGGGCTATCTGGAAATTGCCCGCCGCGAGCCCCGCCGCTTTGCCTTGATCGATGCTTCGTCCGACTCCGATGCCGTAGCCGCCGCCGTCTGGGAGCGCGTCGCCCATGTCCTCGGCTGATGGTGCCGATGCCGCCTGGGAGGGGCTACAGCGCTGCGTGCGCGAGGGGCGCCTGGCCCACGCCTACCTTGTCGCGGCCCCGCCGAATGGGGAGGGCCTGGCCTTCTGCGAGCGCCTGCTGGGCTTCCTCTACGAGCATCACGGCGATCCCCACGGGGGCGAACGGGTGCGAAGCCGCAACCATCCCGATGTGCTCTGGCTGGAACCCCTGAGCAAGTCGCGGCGCATCACGATCGACGCCATCCGCGAGTTGAACGTCCGCCTGCACCAGACCAGCTACGAGCGCGGCTGGAAGGCGGCCGTCATTCTCGCCGCCGACCGCCTCCAGGAGGAGGCCGCCAACGCCCTCCTCAAGACGTTGGAGGAGCCCCCCGCCCGCACCCTGATCCTCCTCGTGACCGAGCAGCCCCAGGCCGTGCTGCCCACCATACTCTCGCGCTGCCAAAGGGTCGTTCTGACGCCGGGCGACGATGCGGGCTACGCTCCCTGGCGCGCCACCCTGGCCGAGCTGCTCGGGCACGGCTGGCCGACATCGCCGGTTGAGTCCGCCGTGTTCGCCCAGGCCCTCAGCGCATTGATCAAGACGGGTGCCGACGAAGGGGGGGGGGATGTGGATGAGGAAGAAGACTCGCCGCCCGCCCGCGGCGAGGTGGCCGACAAGAAGGCCGAGGAGGCCCGAGAGAGTTCGGAGCGCATCCGCTTCCGCCTCGAAGTGCTGCGCTTCCTGCTCCACTGGCAGCGCGATCTTCTCGCCCTGAGCGCGGGTGGCGACCCGGCCTTCCTGTTCAACCCCGGCTATGCCGACGACCTGATCCGCGAAGCCGGCACGCTGACCCCGGACCAGGCCCTCGCCCGCGTGCGCCGCCTCGAGCGCATGATCGAACTACTCGACCGCAATCTGCCGGAAGTCATCGTGTTCGAACGGGTGTTCAGCCCGCTGGTTTGACGCTTGCCTTGCCCGGGCGGGCGGGGTATTGATGGCTGTCAGCCGCTCCAGCTACGGATGCAGGCACTACCAGTGCAAC
>CBFGVE010000226.1:0-5003 GCA_965651915.1 uncultured bacterium | reverse complement strand
GGCGCGGGGCGAAAGCTGGAAAGGAAACGGACCATGAACAAGATGACTTTGATCCACGTTGCCCGCCTCCGGACGGCGGCGAAATGGGGGGGTGGCCTCGTTGGGCTGACCCTGTTCATTTTATGGTCCGGGGGATTCTTTCATAAAAAAATCGCGCCGGGTGCAGCCGATGTTCCGCCGGGCGCTCCGCTGCCCGCGGGAGCCGAGCTGTTTGTGGCGAAGATCGAGGAACTGCCGGCACGGATCGAGGTAGTGGGCTCCGCCGCTCCGGCGGGGCGCATACAGCTGGGCGCCCGCATCGCCGCCTCCGTCACCGAGGTGCTGGCCGCGGCGGGAGACGCGGTAGCCAGGGGGCAGGTGCTGGTGCGGCTAGACGACCGAGAGCTGCGCGAGCAGCTTGCCGCCGCCGAGGCCGAGTTCGCGCATGCTAGCGCTGAGTTCGGGCGTGCACGTGCGCTGTTCGATCGCGAAGCCGGGACCGAGCAGGCGCTTTCGGCTGCCGAGTCGGCCTACCAGGCGGCACGGGCCAGGCTTGAGCGGGCGCGGGTGCTGCTGAGCTATGCCGAAGTCGCTGCGCCGGTCGCAGGAAGGGTGATCGAACGCCGGGTAGAGGCGGGCGATTTCGCTAGCCCTGGCCAGGTGCTCCTCACCCTCTACGATCCTTCCCGGATGCGGATCGAGGCCCCGGTGCCGGTACGGCTGCTGGACTATGTGGCCATCGGCGGAGAGGTCGCGGTGCGGTTCGACCAGCCGGAACTAGAGCTGCGAGGCGTAGTCGAGGAAATCGTGGGCGAGGTAGATCCGCGTAGCCGCACTCAGATGGTAAAGATCGCGCTGGCCGGCGGAGACGAGCGGATTCTTCCTGGATCCTTCGGTCGCCTGCTGCTGGAAGGATCGCCTCAGCCGACCCTGCGCATTCCCGCGACGGCGGTCTACACTTCGGGTCAGCTCGAGCTCGTACACGTTGCGCACGAAGGAAGGGTGCTTCGTCGAACGGTGAAGACCGGATTGGCCGCCGAGGACTGGATCGAGATCCTTTCCGGCCTGAGCGGGGGCGAACAGGTGCTGGTGAAGCCGGTTTTGGAGAACTAAGCCATGGAACCCGCGCCATCCACCGGACTTCGCCGACTGATGGAGAGTTTTCTCCGCGGCCAACTCTCCATTCTCCTGATCATCATCAGCCTTGCCGCGGGCTCTGCCGCCCTACTCATCACACCGCGCGAGGAGGAGCCGCAGATTGACGTACCCATCGCCGACGTGCTTGTGACGTATCCTGGAGGGAGTGCCGAGGAGGTCGAGCAGATGGTCGCCTCGCGACTCGAACGCATGCTGTACCAGATCGACGGGGTCGAATATGTCTATTCGATGTCGAGCCCGGGCATGGCGGTGGTGACGGTGCGGTTCTACGTGGGCGAGGACCGCGAGGACAGTCTGGTGAAGCTCTACAACAAGCTAGAGCAGAACATGGACCGGGTGACGCCGGGAATCTCCGGCTGGCTGGTCAAGCCGGTGGAGATCGACGACGTGCCCATCGTGAGCGTCGCGCTTTACAGCGACCGCTACGGCACCCACGGACTCCGCCGGGTTGCCGAGGAGGTCGCCGACAAGCTGCAGCCCATCCGCAACACCGCCAGGATCACCCTCCACGGCGGAGAGCGCAGGATGGTTCGCGTTCTGCTCGATCCCGACCGACTCGCCGCCTACCGGCTATCGGCCTTGCAGGTGGCGGATGCGCTCCGAGCCTCAAACGCCCAGCTTGACAGTGGGCGCCTGGAGCGGGCGGGCGAGGTGCAGGCCGTGGTGGCTGGTCCGTTCATATCCTCGACCGAGGAACTCCGGCGTATCCTGGTGGGGGCGCACGGAGACCGTCCGGTCTACCTGCGCGACGTGGCCGAGATCGTGGACGGGCCCGGCGAGACGACCGCCTACACGCGCATTGGATTTGGACAAGCCGCCGAATCGGATTTGGCCGGGCGCCGGGACTTCGGAGCCGTCACCATTGCGGTGGCCAAGAAGCGCGGCAGCAACGCGGTGCGGGTCGCCGGCGACATCCACCGCGCACTGGCCGAACTGCGGGGTTCAGTCATACCCGACGAGATCGGCGTGCGGGTTACCCGCGACTACGGAGCCACCGCTGACGACAAGGTTGACAATCTCATCCTCTCGCTCGGTCAGGCGGTGCTTACGGTGATTGCGCTGATTGCCTTTTTCATGGGCTGGCGAACCGGACTCATCGTGGCGATCGCGGTTCCCATCACCTATTCTCTTACCTTGCTCTTCAACCACCTCTTCGGTTTCACGATCAATCGGGTGACCCTCTTCGCGTTGATCCTCGCGATGGGCCTGCTGGTGGACGATCCCATCGTAGGGGTGGAGAATATCTACCGGCATCTCAAGGAGCGGAGCGGCGACCGGCTGAAGATCATCTCCGAGGCGATGAACGAGGTCATGCCGCCGATCATTCTTACCACGCTGGCAGTCATCGTCGCGTTTCTTCCCATGTTTTTCATTACCGGCATGATGGGGCCCTACATGAAGCCCATGGCCTTCAACGTGCCGCTGGCAGTGATTATGTCCACCGTAGTCGCGTTGACGATCACCCCCTGGGTATCCTCGAAGTTGCTCAATATTTCGCGCGATCCAGACCAACCTTTCGACTTGGCTTCAACCGGAGCCTGCCGCGGCTATCGCCGGCTTGTCGCTCCCTTCATAACCTCGCGGGGCCGGGGGGGGCTGCTGCTTGGCGGGGTGGCCCTGCTTTTTGCCGGCGCGCTCATGCTGGCGGCCACCGGCCGGGTGCCGCTCAAGATGTTGCCTTTTGACAATAAAAACGAAGTGCAGGTCCTGGTCGACATGCCAGAAAGCGCCACGCTCGAGCAGACCGACGCGGTGGTTCGCGAGCTAGAAAGCTTCCTGCTCGCTCAGAACGAGGTTACCGATGTCAGCGCGTTTGTCGGCACCGCCTCGCCGATGGATTTCAATGGCATGGTGCGCAAGTATTACCTGCGGGAGGGGACGCATGTCGCCGACCTTCGCATCAACCTGCTGCACCGCACCGAGCGCAGTATGTCCAGCCACGCAATGATGCTGCGCATGCGCGATGACCTCGAGGCCATCGGCGTCCGCCACGGCGCGAACCTCAAGCTGGTGGAGATGCCGCCGGGGCCTCCGGTTTTGTCTACCGTCGTGGCCGAAATCTACGGTCGACCGCACCACAGCTACGCCGACCTCCAGGCTGCCGCCATCCGGGTCAGGGAAGCCTTCGCCGCCGAATCGGGGGTGGTGGACGTTGACAGCACGGTCGAGGCCAAGCTGACCGAATGGTTTTTCCGCGTGGATCGCGAGAAGGCGGCGCTCAACGGCATATCCACCGCCGAGGTAGCGCAGAGCCTGCGGCTAGCCCTGTCGGGCGAGCCGACGGGGGTGGTCCACCTGCCGACCGAGCAAAACGAGCTGGAGATTGTCTTGCGGCTCCCGCGCGCGCTGCGCTCCGACCCGGCTCGTCTCGAACGGCTGCCGCTGATGGGCCGCGAGGGCCAGATGGTGCAGCTCGGCGAGCTGGGTGGCTTCGAGCGGCGGGTCCGCGACCAGACGATCTACCACAAGAACCAGGGCCGCGTCGTCTACGTCACTGCCGAGATGGCGGGGCGCGGACCGGCCTACGCCGTGTTCGGCATCCAAAAGGCTTTAAGGGAGAATCCGCTGCCGCCGGGCATACGGGTGGACTGGCTGGGCGAGGGCGAGTGGAAGATCACGGTGGATGTCTTCCGCGATCTGGGCATCGCCTTCTCCGCCGCGCTGCTCATGATCTACGTGTTGCTGGTCTACCAGACCGGATCTTTCGCGTTGCCCGGGGTCATCATGCTTTCTATTCCACTCACCATGATCGGCATCATGCCGGGCTTCTGGCTGCTCAATTTGCTGGTGGACCGGCCGGTGGGTGGCTATGCCGACCCGGTATTCTTCACCGCCACCGCGATGATTGGAATGATCGCGCTCAGCGGCATTGTGATCCGCAACGCGGTGATCCTCATCGAATTCACCCAGCAGCGGCTTCGCGAGGGCGCGGCGATGTTCGACGCGATCGTCGAGGCCGGCGCGGTCCGGCTGCGGCCCATATTTCTCACGGCGGGAACGACGGTACTGGGCGCCTGGCCGATCACCCTCGACCCGATCTTCAGCGGACTTGCCTGGGCGATCATCTTCGGCATGTTTGTCTCCACCGCCTTCACGCTGGTGGTTGTCCCGGTCGTCTTCGCCATGCTCTACACCAACAAGCCGCGGCCGATACCGGTTGCGGGGGAGGACGCGACATGATCCGCCTGATACTGGGCGCCGCGATCGGCGCGCTGGTGGGCTATCTGGCCTACCGCTTCATTGGCTGCCGGACGGGTGCCTGCCCGCTTACCGCCAACCCATATGTAGCCATGGCGATTTGGGCCCTCATCGGCGTCCTGGTCGCCTTGGGAAAATAGAACACACAAAAGGAGCGAACGATGAACATGACCGTAGACAATGGCGTCCGCGTGGTTGCGGGCAGTTTCGTGCTGATCAGCCTGGTGCTCGGGCTCAAGGTGAACCCGTGGTGGTTCGCCTTCACCGCCTTTGTCGGGGTGAACCTCATCCAGTCCGCCTTCACCGGCTTCTGCCCGGCGGCGATGCTGCTGGGCAAGCTCGGCTTCCGCCAGCCCCCCGCCTAAAAAGGGGTCAGTCATTTATTATTGTCATTTTGCCGTCCCGACCGGGGCCCAGCCTGGTGGGGGCCCGCCGGTTTAGAAAGCGGTCCCGAGCGACATGTATACGCGGTCGTATCCTTCGTCGGTACGACCATAGGCTAGGTAAAGCGGGCCGAGAGACGTATCGGCACCGATGCCTACGGTGCCGCCGTACCGGAAATCGCCGGTGTCCACATCGTCTTGCCACACATTTCCCGCGTCCAGCCGGGTGATGGCGTAGACGGCGCGGCCGAGCTGGCTTGGAAGGGATGCGAGCCGCCAGCGGTA
>CBFGVE010000225.1:0-5017 GCA_965651915.1 uncultured bacterium | reverse complement strand
GGCGCAGCGGAAGCCGAGGCTGGATACGGTGTAGCGTCCGGTGAGGCTGCTGCGGAAGGCGTAGCGCATGAAGGCGGCGTAGTTCTGCACATCGCCCGCGCCGGCCGCGCCCCCGCCGCAGAACTGGGGGCGCTCGAGGGAGGAGTCGGCCCGGGAGTCGCCGGTGACGAGGGCGCGGTTGAAGTCGCCCACCCATTCCCAGACCAGGCCGTGCAGGTCCCATACGCCCCAGAAGTTCTGGTAGGTCGAGCCTACCGGGGCGGTGCCGCGCCCGGCGGGTTGGCTGTACCAGTCGAGGATACGCTGGTGGTAGCGGGGGTCCTCGCGTCCATCGGCCCGGTCTTCGCTGGCCGACGCCGCCAGCTCCCATTCGCCCATGGTGGGCAGGCGCTTGCCCCGCCACTGGGCGTAGGCCCGGGCGGCGAACCAGGAGACGTGGGTCACGGGGTGGTCGGGCGGGGCACCAGGTCCGGGATCGAGGTCGCCGGCCCAGTGGCTGAGGTAGCCGGCGTCGGCGAAGAGTTTGCTGACGCCGGAGCGACGCCAGCGGGGGTTCGCCTCGACGAAGGCGAGGTAGTCGCGGTTGGTCACCGGATGGGTGTCGAGCAGGAAGGCGGCGACCGGTTCGTCGGGCTCGCTGGTGTAGAGCGGTTTGTAGACGCCGGCCTCGATCCGCGCCATGCCGTCGGGGGCGCCCTCGCTGTCCCCGCCGGCCGCGGCCGCGCAGGCGGCCACGGCTAGCGAGAGGACGGCGGCATGGAACGGATGGTGCATTAGTGGGCGTCGGCTCCCAGGCCTGCGCCGTAGGCGGCGGGGCCTTTGGCCCGGACTTGCTGGACCTGCTCGGCGGTGACGTCGCCGCCGTCGTTGCCCCAGGTGTTGAGGACGAAGGTCAGGACGTCGGCCACCTGCTGGTCGTTGAGGGTGGTGGGGGTCATGATCTGGTTGTACTTCACGCCGTTGACGGTGATGGGCCCCTGCTTGCCGAACATCACGTAGGCGGCGGCGCGGTCGTGGTCGGCGTTGAGGTAGTCGGACTTGGCCAGCGGCGGAAACACGCTGGGGATGCCCTGTCCGTTAGCCTGGTGGCAGGGCAGGCAAGTCTGGTTGTAGATGGTTTCGCCGTTGCGCCTGCGGGCCTCGACACCGACCTCCTCGGCAGTCTCGGGGGCCTTAACCAGGCTGGGGGGAAGGGGGTGTCCCTCGGGATCGTAGACCGACTCCATCTCCTTGCCGGAGAAGATTTCCTTGTTGGCCGGCCCGTCGACCTTGAGCATACCGAGCGCGCCCTTGTTGAAGGCGCGGAAGATCGAGTGGTCGACCAGCACCAGGGTGCCGGGGACCTCGCACTGGAACTCCACGATCGCGGAGCCGCCGGCCGGCACCAAGGTCGTCTGTACATTGCGATTCACGAGATCGCCGCCCTCGACGTAGACCTTATCGAAGATTTCGCCGATGACATGGAAGGAGGAGACCAGGTTGGGTCCGCCGTTGCCCACGAACAGGCGCACGCGCTCCCCGGCATTCGCGACGATGGCCTGGTCGCCCGCGAGCGCGTTCACCGCGCCATTGAACACTACATAGTCGGGGCGCTCATCGATCGCCTTGCGCATCGAGAAGGTCTGGAGGCCGGGCTCGCCGTAGGCCCCCTCGGTGTAGAATTCGCTCTGCACGACATAGAACTCGCGGTCCACGAGGGGCAGCCCCTCCTTGGGTTCGACGAGGATGAGCCCGTACATGCCGTTGGCGATGTGCATGCCCACCGGCGCCGTGGCGCAGTGGTAGATGTAGAGGCCCCGGTTGATCGCCATGAACGAGAACTGCGAGCTGTGGCCGGGGGCGGTGAACGAGGCGGCCGCGCCGCCGCCGGGGCCGGTGACGGCGTGCAGGTCGATGTTGTGGGGCAGCTTGTTGCCGGGGTGGTTGTGGAGGTGGAACTCGACCCGGTCGCCCTCGCGGACCCGGATGAAGGGGCCGGGCACGCCGCCGCCGAAGGTCCAGAAGGTGTACTCCACGCCGTCGGCGAGCTTCGCCACCTTCTCGACCACTTCCATATCGACGACGACCCGGGCGGGGTGGCTGCGGTTGATCGGCGGGGGTACCTGGGGGGCGAGGGTTAGGGTGGCCTTCTCGACGGGCCACTGCTCCCAGGCAGCGGCTCCGGCGGAAAGGGCTCCCATGCAAATCGCCGCGGTGGCGGCCAGGCGGGTGAGGGTCTGAGAGTTCATGGCGGGGGTCTCCTGGTTATTTAAGACAACGAAGTCTTAATTAGCTATACCGACAACGGGCGGGTACCGTCAATCGGAATTGTGCCGAGTTTTCCCCGGTCGGGCAATAAAGGAATTCCCGATGGGGGAATTTGCTCTGCCGGGTGCCGGGTGTTCCATCGGCGGGCTGCATTGGCGCAAGGGGTGCGTATGGCCTCCCTTCGCCGCCTTGCCCGGCGGTAGACGAGCGCCAGCCGGGGCTAGCCTATCGACGAATGCGAGACCGGGCACTAGAGCTTCGACTTCCTCAGCCGCAGCGCGTTGACGATGACCGAGACGGAACTGAAGGTCATCGCGGTACCGGCGAGCATCGGGCTGAGTAGAAGGCCAAAGGCCGGGAATAGGACCCCGGCGGCGACGGGTACGCCAATGAGGTTGTAGAGAAACGCGAAGACAAGATTCTGCCGAATGTTGCGCATCATCGCGCGGCTCAGGTGTACCGTCCTCAGGATGCTGCGCAAGTCGCCCTTGACCAGGGTAATGCCCGCGCTTTCCATTGCGACATCCGTACCTGTGCCCATGGCAATGCCGACATGCGCGGCGGCCAGGGCCGGTGCATCGTTGATGCCATCGCCCGCCATGGCCACCAGCCGCCCCTCCGCGCGAAGCTGCTGCACGGTGTCATGCTTATCCTTTGGCTCCACTTCCGCATGCACCTCCTCAATACCGAGCTGCGTGGCGATCGCCTCTGCGGTACGGCGGTTGTCGCCGGTGAGCATAATCACGCGAAGGTTCATGCTTCTCAACTCCGCCATCGCCGCCGCCGCGCTGGATTTGACCGGATCCATGATCGCGAGCATGCCCGCCAACTGCTGGTTCACGGCGGTAAGCACGAGGGTGTGGCCTTCCTCGGCCAGGCGGACAGCCTCCTGATCCAGCGTGTCCAGACCCTGAACGCCCTGGTCGCGCAGGAAGGCGAGTTTGCCGACAATAACCGGACTGCCACCGACAGTACCCGTGACGCCCTTTCCGGGCACGGACTCGAAATCGGTAGCCGGCACTATGTGGATGCCTTTTTCCTTCGCGGCGCTCACCACGGCGTCGGCCAGGGGATGCTCGCTGGCCGACTCCAGGGAGGCCGAGGCCGACAGAAGCTCCAGCTCGCTGACGCCGGGCGCGGGGACCAGCTTGACCACGCGCGGCTTGCCCTCGGTTAAGGTGCCGGTTTTATCCACGACCAGCGTATCGATGCGCTCCATCAGCTCCATCGTTGCGGCATCCCGAATAAGCACGCCAATCTGGGCGCCGCGCCCTACCCCCACCATGACCGACATTGGCGTGGCCAGACCGAGGGCGCAGGGGCATGCGATGATCAGCACCGCTACAGCATTCGCGATCGCGTAGGCGTAGCGGGGCTCCGGCCCGATCCAGGCCCAGATCACAAAGGTCAGCACGGCGATGGCCATTACCACCGGAACGAAAACGCCGGAAACCTTGTCGGCTAGGCCCTGCACCGGAGCCCGGCTGCGCTGGGCTTTGCCGACCATGTCCACAATGTGCGCCAGCATAGTGTCGCGGCCCACGCGAAGCGCTTGCATGGTCAGGCTGCCGTTTCCGTTCACCGTGCCGCCAATCACGGGATCGCCGGCCTTTTTTGCCACGGGCATGGATTCTCCGGTGACCATGGATTCGTCCACATGGCTGGCCCCGTCGGTGACGCGGCCATCGACGGGGATTTTACCGCCGGGCCTGATCCGGATGAGGTCGTCAACCAGAACCTGCTCGAGGGGGACTTCCGATTCCACGCCATCGCGGATCACATTCGCCGTGCGCGGAGCCAGCCCGAGAAGAGCGCGGATGGCGTGGCCGGTTCGCTTGCGTGCGCGCAGCTCAAGCACCTGGCCGAGAAGCACGAGCACCACGATGACCGCCGCCGATTCGGCGTAGATCCCAACCTGGCCGTGTCGGGAGAAGGAGGGAGGGAACAGTCCGGGAGCCAGCATGGCGGCGGCGGTGAAGAGATAGGCCGAACCCACACCGACCGAGATCAGGGTGA
The DNA here is from genome assembly GCA_965651915.1 of uncultured bacterium. Classification (GTDB taxonomy): domain Bacteria; phylum Verrucomicrobiota; class Kiritimatiellia; order CBFGVE01; family CBFGVE01; genus CBFGVE01. The sequence continues at coordinate 754 of CBFGVE010000225.1, read as the reverse complement.
ACATATTGAGACTGCGACGGACGAGGGATTTCCAGCCGCGCACAAAAAGCGGCCATCCCGCCCACAGCACAACCGGCGTTGAAAGGATGAACTGAGTCCATCGGGATACTTCGCCGCCCAACACGGGGTGGTGGCCGAGGCCGGGTATCAAGTGGGCCATGGCGAGAACGAATACCGGAATGGTCAGCACCCCGCCGACAACGAAGCGGTTCCTCATGTTGCGGTACTCCGTATCATCCTCGGGGGTGTCGAGGGATACGGTTTTCGGTTCGAGTGCCATACCGCATTTCGGGCAGTCGCCAGGATGATCCTGCTCGATTTCGGGATGCATAGGACAGGTGTACACCTGGTGCCCGCCGGCTGTCGGTTGGGGGTCCGCTTTGGTATGATGGTCGTGGTTGTGGTCGTGGAGGTGGGGCGCATGCTCCTGGTGACTCTGGTCGAGAAACTTCTGGCGGCAGTGGGCCGAGCAGAAGTAGCTGGTCTCTCCATTCAGGGTGACGGTGTGCGGCGTGGATTCGTCGACCGACATTCCGCAGATAGGATCGGTTTTCATTTTCAGTCTCCTTGGTTGGGATTGCGTATCCAATCCAGCAAACGCGGCCAGCCGGCTTTTCTTACGCGCAAACCACAGGAATTCTCTTGGCCCGGAAAAATAGTAGCGTTACTATCCATCTGTGAACAACATAGAAAAAGTGTTGGCCTCTAACAGGAACGTCTTCACGGCCTTTGTACGAAAGCGCCTTGGCGATGA
>CBFGVE010000224.1:0-5022 GCA_965651915.1 uncultured bacterium | reverse complement strand
GGTTGTAGTTCCGCTGCCCTTATCGATTAAGGGTAGGCGTTTAAGGGTGGCGAGTAAGAGTCATTCAGCGGTTGCTGCAAAGCTACATGAGTTCGCTCAGGGAGCCGTCCAACGTCGTGGAGGCATCCTTCTCCAGTTTCAGGATTCGGCGGACCTCGCCGCAGATCAGCTCGGCTTGTCCGTCGAAGCGGGCGGTGACGCAGGCCTTCCTAAGCTGTCCACCGGCCCAGTCCAGATCGATGACGAAGCCGCCGCGGGCGCAGAGGCCAAAGACCGAGCCGTCGGGCCATGCGGCGGGCAGTGCGGGAAGCAGGCGGATCAGGCGGGTGCCGTCGGCGCGGACCTCATGGCTCTGGAGAAGCATTTCGGCGATGCCGGCGGTGACGCCGAAGTTGCCGTCGATCTGGAAGGGCGGGTGGGCGCAGAGCAGGTTGGCGTAGACGCCGCCCCCGGTGCTGAACGTGATATTGGGCTTGGGCTGCACGAGATTGATCTTGTTGAGCAGCAGGCTCCAGGCGCGGTCGCCATCGAGCAGGCGCGCCCAGAAGCTGATCTTCCAGGCCTTGCTCCAGCCGGTGCCGTCGCCGCCGCGCATTTCGAGCGACTTGCGGGCGGCGGCGAAGAGGTCGGGCGTCGCCTCGGTGATGAGCTGGCCGGGGTGCAGGGCGAAGAGGTGGGAGATGTGGCGGTGCTTGTCGTCGGGACGGTCCCAGTCGGTGGACCATTCCTGGAGCTGGCCGTGCCGGCCGATCTGGAAGGGGAGGAGTCCCTCGAGCTTCTCCCGGAGCTGATGGGAGAATGCGTCGTCATTGCCCAGGACGCCGCAGGCGTCGAGGCAGTTGCCGAAAAGCTGGCGGATGATGCCGAGGTCCATCGTCGAAGCGGTGGAGAGGGCGTGGAGCTGTCCGTCGTCGCCCATGAAATCGTTCTCGGGCGAGGTCGAGGGGCTGGTGATCCAGTATCCTTCGCCGTCCTGGACAAGCCAGTCGCAGAGAAACTCCGCGGCACCCTTCATGATGGGCCACGCGGTGGTTCTGAGGAAGGCGCGGTTGCCGGTGTGCAGGTAGTGTTCCCAGAGATGGCAGGATAGCCAGGCCCCGCCCATGGGCCACATCGCCCAGCGCGCGCTGCCCTTGTGGACGCCGCTGTGGAAGCCGCGCGGGTGGGCGCCGCGGAAGAGATCGGTCTGGTGGTGGAGGGTCCAGCCGCGGCAGTCGTAGTTGACGCGGGCGATGGCGCTGCCGGAGCCGCGGCGGACTTCATCGAGCAGGTCGAACAGGGGGTGGTGGCATTCGTGGAGTTGGCAGACCTCGGCCGGCCAGTAGTTCATCTCGGTGTTGATGTTGACGGTGTAGTTGCTCCACCAGGGGGGATTCATGTGGTGGTTCCAGATGCCCTGGAGGTTCGCGGGCTGGGAGCCGGGGCGGCTGCTGGAGATCAGAAGATAGCGGCCGAAATCGAACAGCAGGCCGACCAGGTCGAGGTCGGTCGCTCCCTCCATCGAGGCTCGGATTCTCTGTTCGGTGGTGTCTCCGGGTTTGCCAGGCCCGTGGAGCGCGAGTGCGGCTCGGTCGAAGAGCGACTGGTAGTCGGCGACGTGCTCGGCATGGAGGCGGTCCCACCCCAGCTTCGCCGACTCGCGCATGCGCTCGCGGCAGAAGGCCTCGGGATCGCGTCGGTTGTGGGACGAGGCGGCGGTGAACCGTATCGTCACCGACTGGGCGTTCTCGATGCGGATGCCGACCCCTTCGGTGGACATGGACCCGCCGGTCTGCTGGACCTCGAACAGTCCGGTGAAGGCGATGCCGCGTCGGTCGTCATAGCGGATGCTTTTCTCGCCGAGGAAGGTGCGGGCCTCGTAGGGGCAGCGTCCGCGCAGGATGATCTGGCTGCCGCGCTGTTCCACGCTGTGGATCTCGTGGGGGCAATCGACGCCGATGTGGACGTCGATCACCGGCTCGGCGGCCTCGATACGGAAGGCGATGAGGTGGCGAGGATAGCTGGCGAAGGCAAGGCGGCGGTAGGCCACGCCCCCTGCGGTGTAGGTGACGCACGTTGTCGCGGTGGAGAGGTCCAGCTCGCGGAAATAGCGCTCGGCGACCGCATGTCCGCCGAAGCGGAGCCGCAGATTGCCGAGAGGGAGGTAGGGCTGGGTGTAGCGTCCCTGCATCGTCTCCTCGCAGAGGGTCTGGGCCTCGGTGTACCGCTTCCCGGCGAGAAGGCGGCGGACCTCGGCCAGGCGTCCGGGCACGCCGGGGTTGCTGGTGTCTTCCGGCTCGCCCGCGTACAGCGTCTCCTCGTTGAGCGGGATGACCTCCTCGGCGAGGCCGCCGGTGATCATCGCGCCGAGGAAGGCATTGCCGACCGGCAGGCCCGCCTCCCAGCAATCGGCAGGATGATCGAACGTGACGCAGCGGGCAGGTCGGGGGTGGGAATCCATGAAAAGTCCTTCAGATATGGTTGAGCGATAAATAAAGGTAGAATTATTCTGCAAAATGCCTAAATCAAAGCTAAAAACCAGTATGGAATAAAATGAAATAACGATTTGTGTCGGGACGCCGCCCGCCGCGTCGAAAAGGTTGTTTCTGGTTTAGCAGCGAACATAAATGTTATTAAATGTGGTTTTGTACTTCATAAATGTAATAAACATGGTTTGCGTCGGTGTATTGAGAGGTCGGTGATTTATTTTTTTAACCTGTTGCAAGTGAATTGGTTGATTCGGCGTTCTTCGCGCCGCTGTCCCGAATGGTATGGCGGATGCTTAATGCGGCAGCCGTGCCCATCCGGTCCATGGGCCGTGCGATCCATACAACTCCCAGGAGGTTCTTCATGCGTAGGGGATATTCCTCGACCCAGCGATGGGTTATCCTTGCGGCGCTGCTGCTGCTTGCCATTGGCCTGCCGGTCTTCGCCGGCGAGGGTGGAACGGTTTTGGAAATCGACACCGGCGACACCGCCTGGATTCTCGCCAGCGCGGGCCTGGTGCTGCTGATGACGCCGGGGCTGGCGCTGTTCTATGGCGGCCTGGTGCGGCGCAAGAACGTGCTCTCGGTGCTGATGCAGTGCTTCATGGCGATGTGCCTGGTCACGATCCAGTGGGTCCTGATCGGCTACACCCTGTCCTTTGGTCCTGACATCAAGGGTCTGATCGGCGGTTTGGATTGGGCCTTCCTGCGCGGGGTGGGTCCCGAGCCGAGCGAGGTGTATGCGACCACGGTGCCGCATTCGGCCTTCATGGCCTTCCAGCTCAAGTTCGCGATCATCACCCCGGCGCTGATCATCGGTGCCTTTGCCGAGCGCTTTCGCTTCTCGGCCTTCTGCGTGTTCATCCTGCTGTGGACCACCCTGGTCTACAACCCGGTGGCCCACTGGGTGTGGGGGGGCGGCTTCATGGCGGCCGATGGCGCGCTCGATTTCGCCGGCGGTACTGTGGTGCATGTGAACGCGGGCATGGCCGCCCTCGCCGCCGCCATCGTGCTGGGCAAGCGCGTGGGCAAGACCTCGCCCCCGCACAACCTGCCGCTGGCGATCCTGGGCGCGGGCATGCTGTGGTTCGGCTGGTTCGGCTTCAACGCGGGCAGCGCGCTGGGCGCGAACGGCCTGGCGGCGAACGCCTTTGTCACCACCCACGTGGCCACGGCGGTGGCGGGTGCCACCTGGGCGGTCTGCGACTGGTTCTGGCACAAGCGGCCCACCACGCTGGGCATGATCACCGGCGCGGTGGCGGGCCTGGTGGCGATCACCCCCGCCTGCGGCTTCGTCTCGCCGATGGACGCGATCTGGATCGGTCTCGGCAGCAGCGTGATCTGCTTCGTCTCGGTGACCTTCGTGAAGGCCAAGCTCGGCTACGACGACTCGCTCGACGCCTTCGGGGTACACGGGGTGGGCGGCATCTGGGGGGCCCTGGCCACCGGCCTGTGGGCGAACTCGAAGATCAATCCGGCGGGCGCCGACGGACTGTTCTATGGCAACGCGAAGCAGTTCTGGATCCAGCTCGAATCCACCGTCATCACCATGGTCTACGCCTTCGTGGTGAGCTATGTGCTGCTCAAGCTGGTCGATTTCCTGATCGGGCTGCGCGTATCGGAGCACGAGGAGCGGGTGGGCCTCGACCTCACCCAGCATGCTGAATCCGCCTACACCACGCTCGATTAACCGGAGGATTTTTCCATGAAATACATCGTCGCCGTTATTCAGCCCGACCGTCTCGACCCCGTGCTCGACCTGCTAGAAAAGGCCGAGGTCCACCTCGTCACCGTCACCAACGTGCTGGGCCGGGGCCGCCAGAAGGGCATTTCCGCCGTGTACCGCAGCGTCAAGGAGGCAGGCAGCCTCCTCAAGAAGGTGAAGCTTGAAATCGCGGTCAACGAGGACTACGTCCCGGCCACGATCGAGGCCATCACCTCCGGGGCGCGCACCGGGGAGGGCCACATCGGGGATGGCAAGATCTTCGTGCTCGACCTGGCCGACGTGGTGCGCATCCGCACCGGGGAGACCGGCGAGGTGGCCATCGGCTAATAGCCCCACGCCCTCCGCCCCGCCCGATAGGTTTGTGCTGCGGGTCTTCCGCGGGCGGAATCTTTCCGCTTCCCCGGGCAAGCCGGAGGAGCGGTGGATGAGGCGCGGCTGATTCCACGCCCTTCGAGCTTGCTCGGAGGGCACGACGATTCTGAATGCGGCCCGGCTCAACAATAAGACAACCGGGGGGGGCGCGGCGGATCAGCCGTCCCCGCCCAATGCTGTTTTTTGGGGCGAGCTTGATTGGGGAGAAGTCTTCCCGTCCACCGGGGCGAGCCCGGCGGGGCGGTTCGCTCCCTATGAAAAAGCCTTGCGGTCGTGCACGTGCCCCTCGCGGCGCATGTGCAGGCGCAGGAAGCGGTGCATGAGTTCGAGCTTGAGCGCCTGGCTGCCCGGGTCGTCCCAGAGGTTGCGGTACTGGTCGGGGTCGGTTTCGAGGTCGTAGAGTTCGCCCCAGGACTCGTCGCGGTAGACGACGAGCTTGTGCCGCGCGGTGACCATCGT
>CBFGVE010000223.1:0-5038 GCA_965651915.1 uncultured bacterium | reverse complement strand
GAGCGGGAGCAACCGAGTAAGGGTAAGCGAGTAAGAGTAGCGAGCAAGTGTATCCACTCTTAACCGCCACCCTTAACCGGCTACCCTTAACCGGACTACCTCCACAGTTCCGAGCGGGAGCAACCGAGTAAGGGTAAGCGAGTAAGAGTAGCGAGCAAGTGTATCCCCACCCCAAAACGCCCTTCCCGTCACGCTTCGCCCCATTCGGGAGACCGCCGCGGCAATCGGCTCGCGGGGCGAGCTAAAGCGCCTCTCCAAGATCCTTCAGGGAGAGGGTATCGCCGTGCTCCTTCTGCAGCTCGCCCAGGCGGGCGAGGAGGCGGCGGATGACCGGCTTCGATTCGGGCCGCCGGGCTAGGTCGTTCATCTCCAGCGGATCCTCCGCGAGGTTGAACAGGCGGATGACCTTGGCCGAGGGGTAGACGATCAGCTTGTGGTCGCCATCCACTACCGCCCGCTGGGCGTTGAAGTAGGCGCCGTAGACCGCGGGGTAGCGCGAGCGGTCGTCGCCGCGCACGATCGGCATGACCGACTTGAACCCCACCTGCTCGGGAATCTTCACCCCCGCCAGCTCCAGGCTGGTCGGCATGATGTCCTGGAGATAAATCGGAGCCTTGCGGACCTCTCCCCGGGGTATGCCGGGTCCGGCCAGAATGAACGGAGGGCGCAGCGAGTGCTCGTACATGTTCTGCTTGCCGGCGAGGCCGTGCTGGCCCACCGCCAGCCCGTGGTCGGCGGTGAAGCAGACTACGGTCGAGTCGCTCAGACCCGCTGCCTCCAGCGCGTCGAGTATGCGCCCGATCTGCGCATCCATGTGGGTGATGATCGCGTAGTATTCCTTGCGGTGGACGCGCACCGCGCGCGGGGTGCGGGGCGAGGGCATGATGAACTCGTCGCGGAGTCCGTGGGGCGCCTGCATCGCCTGGTTGTGCGGGTATACCGGCAAGAAATTCGCGGGCACTTCAAGCGCGTCCGCGTCGTAGAGATCGAGATAGGCCTGGGGCGACTGGCGCGGATCGTGGGGAGAGTTCAGCGCGAGATACATGAAGAAGGGTTCGTCTCGCTCCGATGCCTGGCCGATGAGCTGGATGGCGTCGTCGGCCAGCACCTCGGACCAGTGCTTGCCGCCCTTCCAGTGACCGCCCTCGGCGGGATTCGCCGGGTTCCAGGTGTCGGGCTGGCCCTCCTTGGGTCGATCGTAGGCGTGGGGCTTGTTGCCGGGGTGTACGCTGGGCATGCCGGGCTGCTCGCGCACGACGTGCTCGAAGACTTCTTTGGGGCCAATCCCGCTCACGTGCCACTTGCCGGTGAAGTAGGTCGTGTAGCCGCCCTGCTCGAGCAGCTCGGACCAGAAGGGGACGGACTCCGGGCCCTGGTTCGTGCGGCGCTGCGTTGCGTGCTCCGCCTGCCACAGGGTGAGCCCCGTGTTGAGCATGGTGCGGCTCGCGATGCAGACCGCCGCACTATAGGAGCCCATGTTGTAGGCTCTTTCAAACTGCACGCCGCGGGCGGCGAGGCGGTCGAGGTTAGGCGTCTTCACCTCGCGGTTGCCGTAGGCCCCCATGTCGCAGTAGCCATAGTCGTCGGCAAAAATAAACACGATGTTGGGCTTCGTCGGGGTGGACTCGGCATGAAGCCCCTGGGAACCGAGGAGCCAAGCTGTCCCCAGGATTAGAGATTGGCGGGTGGCTGTTGAAAAAGAGTTTATAAATGCCATGGCTACCCCTATTCGTGGTGAAATGTTTGAATAAGACCCAGTACCTAATAAAGAATAGAATTCATTGCAAGAAGTGGTTTCCGGCTTCTACCCAAGCAATCGCGCTCATTGAAGCAGGGATAACCCAGGAACAGACCCGGCCCCATTAGCTACAACGAGCATCCTTGGGGCGCGAGGCTCCGCAGCTCACTATCGGCCATTCAGGCTATCCCACCCACCCCGTTTCAGGTATGTAGGACAAGGGTTGTGAAAAATCATTTACTCAGTTGGCGAGAATTAACGACGCGTGAGATATTTCGAAACGATAGAGGTAAATCACCTATGAACCCCATTCTTCCGCTCCAGCAGTTCATCCCCGATGCCGAGGCCCGCGTCTGGTCCGACGGCCGCCTCTACCTCTACGGCTCGCGCGACCTCTGCGGCGATCCCGACTACTGCAGCCACGACCACCGCGTCTTCTCCACCGACAACCTCCGCGACTGGACCGACCACGGCGAGTGCTTCCATGCACGCGACAGCCACACCGGGTCCGGACCCCGGCTCTACGCGCCGGACTGCATCCACGCCGGGGGAATGTACCGGCTGCTCTACTGCTGCTCGGACAAGAGCGAGGGCGTCGCGTGCAGCGACCATCCCGCCGGTCCCTTCCGGGACGCCCGCGCCATGCCGGTCGCCGACAAGGACGGCATCGACCCCGCCGCGCTGGTGGACGACGACGGGTCGGTCTATTATTTCTGGGGGCAGATCCGTCTGCGCGGCGCCCGCCTGCTGCCCGACCTGAGCGGGCCCGATCCTTCGACGCTCCAGACCAGTCTGCTCACCGAGGCAGCGGACGGCTTTCACGAGGGCGCGTCCATCCGCAAGCGCAACGGCCTCTACTACATGGTCTACGCCGACATCAGCCGGGGCCGGCCGACCTGTCTGGGCTACGCCACCAGCCGCTCGCCGCTCGGGCCCTACGAGAAGCAGGGGATCATCATCGACAACCTCGGGTGCGACCCGAGTAGCTGGAACAACCACGGCAGCATCGCCGAGTTCAACGGGCAGTGGTATGTCTTCTACCACCGCTCCTCGCAGAACTCGCGGGTGAACCGCCGGGTCTGCGTCGAGCCCATACATTTCGACGACGCGGGCCGCATCGCCGAGGTTGAGATGACCACCCAGGGCGCGGAGGGTCCGCTAGACCCCCGCAGGCCCCTCGAGGCCTGCCGCGCCTGCCTGCTTGGGGGGGCAGTCCATATCGTGGCCGAGGCGCCGGGGCGGGAGTGTCTCGCCCATGCGCGGCCGGGCGACTGGGCCGCCTACAAATACTTCAACTTCAGCGTGCCCTGTGTCCGCCTCCATCTTGAAGCAAGCCCCGGAACCGAGCCGGCCCGGCTGGAGGCCCGCCTCGATGCGCCGGATGGTCCGGCTCTTGGCTCGCTAGACATTCCCGCCGGGAGCGGAACCCGCGTAGTGGAACTCCGGTGTCCGCTGGACCGAGCCCCCGCTGGCGTCCATGCGCTGTACCTGGTGTTTGGCGGGCCGGGTGCGGAGAGTCTCCGGGCGCGCCGCCTCTGGTTCTCCTAGCCGGTTGCCGGCTAGGGGCGGGATTTTACGAGGTCGGAGGTCGCCACCCAGAAGCCCAGCCCCACGGCGGCCCCGCCCAGGTGGGCCAGGGCAGACACATTGCTGAAGCCCGAGATCTGCTGCCAGACTCCCAGGAACTGGAGCAGGAGCCAGAATAGGAAAAAGCCCCAGGCGGGAAGATAGACCCAGCGGGGTCGATTGAAGACATGCCCGTAGAATCGCCGGTAGCGGTAGTGGGGACGCGTCAGGTAGCCGATGCGGGCCTGGGGAAAGCGGAGAGCGTAGTAGGCGATCACCCCGGAAATGCCGCCGCTCGCGCCGATGCAGGGAATGGCGGAGCGGGGGTCGCCCAAAAGGTGGGCGAGACTGCCCACGAGGGTGGCGGCGAACAGTAGCAGGAGGAACCGACCGCGACCGAGGAACTCCTCCACGTTGTCGCCGAACACGAGGAAGAAGTAGAGATTGCCCACGAGGTGCATGATGCCGCCGTGGATAAAGAACGAGGTGATCCAGGTTGCTCCGCCGAGGCGGCCGGCCTCGGCGGGGATCAGACCCAGCGCGTTTACCACTCGTTCCAGATCGAAGAATGCCAGGCCGCTGGCGAGCGCGATCAGCAGCGCCGCGATCCAGGTAGCCCAGGGGATGCGGGTGAGCGGCTGTGCATTCATCTCGACTGGCATGCCGAGCAGGCCGGGAAGCCACTTCCAATCCTCGCTGGGGGCGTCGCCGCTTGCCGCATGCTGGGCATCGGCCTTTTCCCGCAGGCTTGCGACCTCGAGCAGGGCAAGCTTCTCCCGGGCCTCGGGTGAAAGGGTTGGTTTAGTTGGTGGAGGGGGCAGCTTGGGTAGGGCGTCGAACTCGTGGGGATCGAGCCAGGTGAAATGGCAGCGGGTGCAGACGTCGAGGTGCATAAAGTGGCCCTCGACGGTCATGGGCACCTCGGTCATGCGGTGGGTGCAGGCGGGGCAGGGGCGGGGGTGGGGGAGAGTGTGATTGCGGGCCGACTGCCAGAGGGTGTTCACCACCTCGTTCGGTATGGAGCGGCGAAGGAGCGAGACGGTGGCGGACCGACCGTCGCAAGCGCCGCAGACCCAGAACACGCCGCACGGTCCCTTGACCTTGTCCATAGGCGTTTGGCAATTGGGACAGATGAACATTGTCTGACTACAGGAAGGGGGGAGGTTGGCAAAGACACAGACACACTCGGAACCGGTCATAGCTGCGAGGAAGGCTTCGGCCAGGTGGGCTAGCCGACCGAAGGAAAAGGAGCATGAATGCAGAAAACTTGCCATCCAATAATAAAATGCGACAAAAAAAGGGTCAGCCCGTGATTTGTCGCATTTTGCCTTGCAGTCCAGCGCATTCCCGTCCACATTCGAACCATGCCTAGAAGCGTACGAGTTGAATATCCGGGTGCGACCTATCATGTGATGGCGCGCGGCAATAACGGGCAGGAGATTTTCCTGAACGACGATGGCCGGCGCCTGTTCATGGCCAGTTTGGAGGATGCCTGCGGGAGGACAGGGTGGCGGATTCACTGCTATGTACTCATGTCCAACCATTACCACCTGCTTTTGGAAACGCCCGAGGCCAATCTGGTCGCTGGCATGAAATGGCTCCAGGGAGCCTATACCCAACGGTTCAACGCCATGTTCCGCCATCGGGGACACCTATTCCAGGGGCGCTACAAGGCCATTCCTGTGCAGGGCGAAAGTGACCCGGAGTACTTCCTCCGCCTGAGTAGCTACATCC
>CBFGVE010000222.1:0-5066 GCA_965651915.1 uncultured bacterium | reverse complement strand
GGCGGAGGCGGTCCACGATGATCTCGAGGTGAAGCTCGCCCATGCCGGAGATGATGGTCTCGGAGGTTTCCTCGTCGAAGGACACGGTGAAGGTCGGATCCTCGTCGGCCAGCTTGTGGAGCGAGGCGCTGAGCTTCTCGTTCTCGGCCTTGGTCTCGGGCTTGATGCTGATCGAGATGACCGGCGCGGGGAACTCGATGGCCTCGAGAAACACGGGGCTGTCCTCGCTGCAGACGGTGTCGCCGGTCTTGGTGTCGGAAAGGCCGACCACCGCGACGATGTCGCCAGCGTAGCCCACGTCGAGGTTTTCCTGGCGGTTGGCGTGCATCTGGAGCAGGCGTCCGATGCGCTGGCGCTTGTCGCGGGAGCTGTTGTAGACGTTGGTGCCCGCTTCGAGGGTGCCGGAGTAGATGCGCAGGTAGGTGAGCTTGCCCATGTGCTTGTCGGTCATGATCTTGAACGCGAGAGCAGAAAGAGGAGCCTTGGGGTCGGGCTCGCGGGAGCCGCCGCCCTTCTCGCAGATGATCGGGGGAAGGTCGATCGGCGAGGGCAGCAGCTTGATGACGCCATCGAGCAGATGCTGGACGCCCTTGTTCTTGAACGCGGAGCCCCCGTAGACCGGGACGACCTTTCGGGCGATTGTGGCCTTGCGGAGGATGCCCCAGATTTCATCGGAGGAAAGGTCCTGGCCTTCGAGGAACTTCTCGAGCAGGGCGTCGTCCTCCTCGGCGCACTTCTCGACGAGGTTGGCGCGCCAACGGGTGGCCTTTTCCTGGAACTGGGCGGGGATCTCGTCCTCGCGGAAGGTGATGCCCTGTTCGTCATCGAAGAAGACGGCCTTCATGTTGACGAGATCGATGAGACCCTGGAGATTCTCGGCGCTGCCCATGGGGATCATGACCGGCACCGCGTTCGCGCCAAGTTCCTTCTGGATCATCGCCACGACGCGGAAGAAATCGGCGCCGATGCGGTCCATCTTGTTGACGAAGGCGATCTTGGGCACGTTGTATTTCTCGCTCTGGTGCCAGACCTTCTCGGACTGGGGCTGGACGCCGCCCACCGCGCAGAACAGTGCGATCGCACCGTCGAGCACGCGGAGGCTGCGCTCCACCTCGACGGTGAAGTCGACGTGTCCCGGGGTGTCGATCAGGGAGATGTGGTGTCCCTTCCACTCGGTGACCGTCGCGGCCGAGGTGATCGTAATGCCTCGCTCGCGCTCCTGCTCCATCCAGTCCATGACCGCCGCGCCGTCGTGCACCTCGCCAATCTTGTGGGTCTTGCCCGAGTAGAAAAGAATGCGCTCGCTGCACGTGGTCTTGCCAGCATCGATGTGGGCCATGATGCCGATGTTGCGTACCTTGCTAAGATCTCTGGATCCTTTGGACATGACGAAGCTCCCTCGCGGAAATCATTGAATACACTAGTGTTACGGGTCAAAACGCGCCCCGGATGGGGACGCCCTCGCGCAGCGGGGCCGGAAGGGCTCCGAATACGAAAGGCCGCAGACTATGCGGAGGGCGCCCCTGCGAATCAAGTAAAATCATGGGAAAATCGCGCCCGCTGCCATGGGCATCGAGATTATTTTCAGCCTTCGCTTGGCAGGGGGTGCCCAAAATGAATAAGGTTCGGTTTCGTGGTCGCCGCCCCGGCCCCGGCCACCCCGCCGCATCCTCTTTTCACACCCGCCGCCCCATGCCCGATTCCGCCTTCGTCCATCTGAACTTCCACACCGGCTACAGCCTGCTCGACAGCACCTGCAAAGTCGAGGAATCGCTCAAGGCCGCCGCCGCGATGGGCATGCCCGCGCTCGCCATGACCGACAACGGGGTGCTCTACGGCGTGGTCGAGTTCTACAAGACCGCCCAGAAGGAGGGAATCAAGCCCATCCTCGGCTGCCAGATGTACATGGCCCCCGAAGGCACCACGATGCACGAACGCAAGACCGGCATCGACGGGAGCCAGTCCAACCACCTCGTCCTGCTCGCCGAGACGAACGAGGGCTACCACAACCTGATGCAGCTCGTCTCCCTCTCCCACCTCGAGGGCTTCTACTACAAGCCGCGCATCGATCTCGACCTGCTCGCCCGCCACGCCCAGGGACTGATCGGGCTGTCGGCCGGCCGCAAGGGCATCATCCCCGACTACGTGCGCCGGGGCGATTTGGACGGCGCGGTACGCCATGCCGAGGCGTTCAAGGCGGTCTTCGGCCCCGACTGCTTCTTCATCGAGCTGCAAGACTACGGGCGCGACGAGGATCGCCAGATCGTGCGCGGCCTGGCCGAGGTCGCCCGGCGGGCCGGACTCCCCCTCGTCGCCACCAATTCCGTCCGCTACCTCAAGCGCGAGCACGCCGAGGCCCACGACGTGCTGATCTGCCTCCAGGGCCAGACCGTGTTCGGCGACCCCAACCGCATGCGCTACGGCTCCGACGAGTTCTACCTCAAGAGCCCGCGCGAAATGGCCGAGCTGTTCAAGGACTATCCCGAGGCCATCGCCAACACCGCCGCCATCGCCCAGCGCTGCAACGTGGAGCTGAGCCTGGGCAAGGAACTCCACTTCCCCCTCTATATCGTCCCCGAGGGCTTCACCCAGCGCGAGTACCTCATCCATCTCGGTAAGGAGGGCATCCGAGAGCGCTACGGCATCGAGGACCTAGACAATCCGAAGGACGAGCGGGAGCAGGTCGTCAAGGACCGCTTCTACTTCGAGCTGGGCGTAATCGAACAGACCGGCTTCGTGAACTACTTCCTCGTGGTCTGGGATTTCATCCGATTCGCCCACAACCAGAAGATCCCGGTCGGCCCCGGGCGAGGCTCCGGCGCCGGCAGTCTCGTGGCCTACTCCCTCGGCATCACCGGCATCGACCCGCTGCGCTACAACCTCATTTTCGAGCGCTTCCTCAACCCCGACCGCGTGTCCCCTCCCGACTTCGATATCGACTTCTGCCAGGCCCGGCGCGGCGAGGTCATCGAGTACGTCAAAGCGAAGTACGGCCGCGACGCCGTCGCCCAGATCATCACCTTTGGCACCCTCGGGGCCAAGACCGTGATCCGCGACATCGGCCGCGTGCTCGAAATCCCCTTCGCCGAATGCGACCGACTCGCCAAGCTCATTCCCGAAGACCCCGGGATGACCCTCAAGAAGGCGCTGGACGAAAACCCCGACTTCAAGACCGCGACCGTCAACGACGACTACGCGATCCAGATCATGAAGTACGCGCCCGTCCTCGAGGGCCTGCCCCGCAACCCCGGCACCCACGCCGCCGGCGTCGTGATCGGCGAGAAGCCCCTGCTCGAAATTATCCCGCTGGCGCGCGATAAGGACAAGGAGGTCGTCACCCAGTTTGAAATGAAGCCGGTCGAGCAGGTGGGCCTGCTGAAGATGGACTTCCTCGGACTCAAGACCCTCACCGTGATCCAGGAGGCGGTCGACAACGTCCGCGAGACCCGGGGCGAGGAGGTGGATATCGACGGCATTTCGATGGAGGACCCGCCGACCTTCGATCTGCTCAACCGAGGCGACACCATCGGCGTGTTCCAGGTTGAAAGCGCGGGCATGCAGGACCTGCTCCGCCGCATGGGCCTCGCCAGCTTCGAGGACCTTATCGCCCTCATCGCGCTCTACCGCCCGGGCCCGATGAACATGCTCGACGACTTCATCGCCCGCAAGCACAACCCCGCCAAGATCCGCTACGACCACCCCCTGCTCGAAAGCGTGCTCAAGGAAACCTACGGTGTCATGCTCTACCAGGAACAGGTGCAGCGCGCCGCCAAGGAGCTGGCCGGCTTCACCCTCGCCCAGGGCGACCTCCTCCGCCGAGCCATGGGCAAGAAGAATCCCGCCGAGATGGCGGCGCAGCAGTCGCAGTTCGTCGAGGGCTGCGCCCGCTGCAACAACATCCCCAAGGAGAAAGCCCAGGCCATCTTCGCCAACATCGAGCGCTTCGCCGGCTACGGCTTCAACAAGTCGCACAGCGCCGCCTACGCGTTCATCTCCTGGCGCACCGCCTACCTCAAGGCCCGCTACCCCGCCGAGTTCATGGCCGCCCTGCTCTCGAGCGAAATGGGCAACGCCGACAAGCTCCCCGGCCTGATCGCCGAAGCCCAGAAAATGGGCCTTCCCGTGCTCGCCCCCTCGGTCAACGAGAGCGGCGTACGCTTCCTGCCCGCCGGCGGCGGCATCCGCTTCGGCCTCGCCGGGGTGAAGAACGTGGGCGAAGGCGCGGTGGCCGCCCTGGTGAAGGAGCGGAACGCGAACGGGCCCTACACCGGCCTTGTGGACTTCTGCAGCCGGCAGGACTCCCAGGTAGTAAACCGCAAAATGCTGGAAAGTCTCGTCAAGTGCGGCGCCTTCGACTTCAGCGGCGTATCCCGCGGCCAGCTCTTCAACGCCATCGATTTCGCCATGAGCCGCGCCGCCGAGAAGGCCCGCGACAAGGCCGCCGGCCAGGGCTCCCTCTTCGACATGCTAGACGCCGGCCCCAGCGCCGCCTCGGCCGACGAGGAGCTGCCGCCCGCCGAGCCCTGGCCGATGAGCGAGATGCTACGCGGCGAGAAGGAGCTGTTGGGCATGTACATCTCGGGCCATCCCCTCAAGGAATACGAATGGGTGCTGCAGCACTTCAGCCTGTGCTCCGTCCACGAGCTGTCCGCCCTCCCCCACCGCCACCCCACCCGGGTCGGCGGACTCGTCACCCAGTTCCAGAAAAAATTCACCCGGCAAAGGCAGGAGGCCATGGGAGTCTTCCGCCTCGAAGGCCTCGAAACCTCCATCGAGGTCGTCGCCTTCCCCGAGACCTTCCGCGAGTTCGGCGTACACCTCAAGGACGACGAGCCGGTCATGGTCTGCGGCGAATTCACGAAGGAGGACAAACAGAACTTCAGCGCGATCGAGATCTACCCGCTCGCCGAGGTCCACCGCCACTTCACCCGCCACCTCAGCATCCACATCCCCACCGGCAGCGCGGGGGCCGACACCCTCCAGCGCATCCGCGCCGTGCTCCACGGCCATCCCGGACAGACCCCGGTGGTAATCTGCCTCATCTTCCCCGAGGGCGAAAAAATCTT
>CBFGVE010000221.1:0-5082 GCA_965651915.1 uncultured bacterium | reverse complement strand
CCCGGCGCCCCCGTGCGGTCGGCCGGGGATCAGCCGTCGAAGAGGAAGCGGCCGGTGAAGGTGCGCTGCTCGAGCATCAGGGGCAGCCAGATGCGGTCGTCGGCCCACATCCGCTCGTAGGGGATGGCGTCGAGCGGGGTCCACAGCGGAACCGCCTCGTCGGTTTCGGTCGGCGTGCCGCGGCAGCCCTCGGCGGTGTAGACGTAGCCGTGGATGCGGTGGCCGTCGGCGAACTGGAAGAATAGCTCGCCCGCCTTGCGCAGGCCGAAGGGGGTCACCAGAAGTTCCTCCTCGACCTCGCGCACCGCGCAGGCCTCGGGGCTTTCCCCGGGCTCGAGGCGGCCGCCCGGGCCGTTCACCTTGCCGGCACCGAGTCCGCGCTTTTTCTCGATGAGCAGGATCTGGCCGTCGCGGATGACGAACAGGAGGGTGGCGCGCTCGACCGGTTCCCAGGTGGTCCAGTCGATGTCTTCGAAACGTGGGGAGGGGAGGGGTTCAGACATGGTTGAGGAGCATCAATTCTTTGGGGTGGGGGTAGAGGTAGACCTGGTTACGAATGTAGCTGGCATCGGTCTGGCGGGCGTAGAGTTTGATGAGGGTCATGGGCACGATCAGCGGGGCGAGGCCCTGGTGGTAGTCGGCGATGGCCTGTTCCAGCTCCTGTCGGTCGGCCGTGCCGAGATCTTTGCGGAAGAAGCCGGCGATGTGCTGGAGCACGTTGACATGGCGCTTGCGGGTGGCGCGCTGGGCGAGGGCGGCAAAGAAAAGGCTGCCGTAGGCGTCGCGCAGGGCCGCCGGGGTGTACTGCTTGGCGTCGGCCACCACGCGGCCCAGCTCGCGCATATGCTTCTCGCTGTGGGCCATGAGGAGGAACTTGTGGCGGGCGTGGAAATCGACGAGGGCGGATGGGCGCAGCGGCTTTTGGTTAAGCGTGTGCCAGCGGTAGTGGGAGAAGACGCGCACGACGAAATTTTCGCGTAGCAGCGGGTCGTTGAGCCGTCCCTCCTCCTCGATGGGCAGGTAAGGCAGGGCATCGACCAGCTTGCGGGCGAAGAGGCCGACGCCCTTTTTCTGCGGCATGCCTCCCTCGGCGTAGACCCGCACCCGCTCCATGCCACAACTTGGGGAATTACTCTTGAGTATGTAGCCGTGAAGGTCCTGGCCGGCCAGCGCTCGCAGCCGCGAGTCGGCGTAGCGGTTCATGCGTTCGGTCCAGTCGATGCCGGTGCGAACCGTGACCATGCGGGGCGTATCGGGGGTGCCCACCAGGCGCAGCGACTCGCGGGGGGTTCCCATGCCCACCTCGACCTCGGGGCAGACGGGCACCCACTCGAAAAATTCGTCGAGCGTACCCATCACATAGGCGTCGCGCTTGTGCCCGCCGTCGAAGCGGACGTTCACGCCGAGCAGGCAGGTGCTTATGCCGACCTTGATGCGCTCGGGCGGGCTCGGTGCGTCGTTCATGGATGTACTGGGGCGGTGGTTGAGGTGCGGGGTGGTGGAATGCTTCACGTTGAACCCCCATCATCCCCGAGCTGGGAAAGGAATGCAAGCGCTCCGCAAGGGCAACGGCGCTGCCAGGCGACATGTGGGCTGGACTTCTTCCTGCATACGCTCTAAAGACTTAAGGCATTCCTGCATTTCTACTGTATGGAGTCACACCTGCGGTCCCTGCCATCGGGTCCGGACCGCGAGACGGGGGCCTATGAACGCCGATAACGAGATGAATCCTGAAACCTGGCTTTCCGAGCATGGCGACTACCTGTTTCGCTACGCAATGGTTCGCCTCAGCAACCGCAGCGCCGCCGAAGACGTGGTCCAGGAGACCTTCCTGGCGGCGATGAAGGCCAAGGAGCGGTTCGACGGCAAGTCGCCGGTGCGCGCCTGGCTGATGGGGATTCTGAAGCATAAAGTGGTGGACTACATCCGGAAGGCCTCTCGGGAAATCCAGATCGAGGACTTCGAGGCCGCCGAGATCACCAGCAGCCTCAGCTTCAAATACATTGGCATCCCTCC
This sequence comes from uncultured bacterium, assembly GCA_965651915.1. Taxonomy (GTDB): domain Bacteria; phylum Verrucomicrobiota; class Kiritimatiellia; order CBFGVE01; family CBFGVE01; genus CBFGVE01. Next base: position 3,066 of record CBFGVE010000221.1, on the reverse strand, counting down.
GGGGGGGCGCCACGCCACCTGGCGGATCAACCCGCGCAAGGCATTCGAGCAAAAGGAGTTCTGGGACGTATTTTCCGGTTGTCTATCCAAGCTTGGCGGCAACATGAAGGCGGCCTTCACCCTCAAGGAGCTGGAGGGTTGGACTACCGAGGAGGTCTGTAAGGAACTGCAGGTGCAGCCGAACAATCTCTGGGTGATCCTTCACCGAGCCCGCAACGCTCTGAAGGAGTGCCTCGAAACCAACTGGACCCAGAAAACTCAAGGCAAGGCCGTCTGATGCTCCGCTGCAAACATGTCGCCGACGCGCTGGCCGACCAGCACTACTACCGGCTCCCCCTTCTCAAACGGGTGGGGCTCAAGATGCACGTCTTCCTCTGCGTGTTCTGCGGCGGCTACCACCGCAGCGTGATGCATATGCAGGACGGGGTTCGCCACTACCTAGAACACGAGCAGAACGACCCGGTGGAGCCCCGCCTCAAGCTCTCCGACGAGGCCCGCCGCCGTATCTCCGGAAAGCTCCGGCAACCTGACCAGAACGAGACCAAAGCGGGCCAATAGCCTTCCGAATTCGCTGGGGGTGGGGGTGTGCCGGCGACCGAGTGACGAATTTAGAAAGTGGCTGGTTGCCGAGGCGGGCTGGGTGTTGCCGGGGGGGAGATTGGGTTTTTAGTTGCTTGTAGGTGGATGGGATGCGGAAGCAGGGGCTGCTTCCGCCACCGAACCGTCGGCGACTGCGGCTGCCCACTCGTTTAGGGCTAGGCAGGTTTCGCGGGTGATGGGCTGTTTGCGGCGGTGGTGGGGGAAGGGAGCGAGCATAAGCAGGCGGCCTTCCGCGCAGGCGTCGAAATAGCGCCCGGGCGGTTTGTAGCAGGGCGGGAAGCCGTTCTCCAGCAGCACGATCAAAGGGCGCCTGGCATCCATGACCGCCCGGGCGACCTCCTTCTCCCCTGGGCTGATGCAGGGGGACACGAGTACGGTGCCGTGTTCGGCGGCGTAGAGGAGTTCCTCCTTCATTGCGGCGAGCGCACTCGGTGATATGCGGCGCGAAATCTGGATTGGGCGCTTGATAGGGTGGTCGAGAAGATAGCGGTTGCCAATCATTGCGCAGCTTCGGTCGGGGGCTGCCTCCCGCCGTGCAACCACCGTGAACAATTCGGGGTTGGCTCGTTTTGCAGCCAGACGGCGGGGGTTCTCGGCGATATAGTCGACCATGGCCTTGAGCTGGCCGCGGCGCAGGAGGATGGTGTCTTGAAAGCCCTCTTGCCAGAGCCCGGCAGCAAGGGCTGCTGCCGGAACGCCGATGTTCGGTGGCGCAAGCAGCCCCCTGCTTGCGCATTCCTGTTTGCACACCCTTTTGAACGCCTTCACAATGTGCCCCATGGGGCGCTCCAGGCGTTTCTTGACCCACAGGATGCCGTGAAAGTGGTCGGGCATAACGACGCGCTCGCAGGCTTTCACCCCGGGGTAGACCGAGGAGGTGCGTTGCCAGGCATCGAGCACGACTTTGCCGATGGGGGAGAGTTCAATTTGATCAGCACTTAGCTCCCCGAGGCAGTTGCGGCGGGGTTCGGTGACGATGGTGATCAAGTAGAAGCTTGGAGCACAATAGTCGTGCTCAAAACAGCGCTGATGCATGCCCTTCCGGCCCATTGCCCTGGTTCCTTTTTGTTGGGGGGTGGTTCGGGCTAGAGTATCAGGAGCGGGAAGGGCGTGCAAGGGAGCGCCGTTTCTTCCGACCTCTGCGGCAGCGGGTCCGCGGGGTGAGTCCTTCCCCTCGGCCCAACTCGTTTCGGGTGGCTGTACAGCAAGGATGCGGATTTGTGAATTTTTTATCAAATACTTGCCTCCGCCGCCGCGCTCCGCTAGAGTGCGACGCTTTTCTGCAACCCTTCCGTCCCAACCCAGCGAGTGTGACATGAGCCGTGTATTCAATTTCAGCGCCGGACCCGCCGTTCTCCCCGAGGAAGTGCTCAAGGAGGCCCAGGCCGAACTTTTCGACTACAAGGGCTGCGGCATGTCGATCATGGAGGTCAGCCATCGCGGCAAGGAGTACTCCGCCGTCCACGACGAGGCGATGGCCAACCTCCGCACGCTGATGTCCCTGGACGACGACCACGCGATCCTGCTCCTCCAGGGCGGCGCGTCGGGCCAGTTCGCGATGCTGGCGATGAACCTGCTGAACCCGGGCGAGACGGCCGACTACATCCACACCGGCTCGTGGGCTTCTAAGGCAATCAAGGAGGCTAAACTTCGTGGCCAGGTGAACATCATCGCCAACAGCTCGAAGGAGAGCCCTGCCCGCATGCCCCGCCAGGAGGAACTGAAGCCCACTTCCGGAGCGGCCTACGTCCACATGACGACCAACGAGACGATCGAGGGCACCCAGTTCAAGGCGATGCCCAAGGTCGAGGCCCCGCTGGTGGCCGATATGTCGTCGGACATTCTCTCGCGTCCGCTTGATTTCAATAGCTTCGGCATGATCTACGCCGGGGCCCAGAAGAACCTCGGACCCTCGGGCGTGACCCTGGTGGTGATCCGCAAGGACCTGGTTGAGAAGGTCCGGGACGACATTCCCATCTTTTTCCGCTACAAGACCCACCTCGAGAACGACTCGCTCTACAATACCCCGCCGTGCTTCAGCGTCTACACCCTCATGCTGGTCACCCGCTGGATTCTGAAGCAGGGCGGGCTGGCCGGAGTGGACGCGGCCAACCAAGCCAAGGCCAAGGCGCTGTACGACGCGATCGACGCGACCGACTTCTACCGCGGTACGGCCCACCCCGATTTCCGCTCCGACATGAACGTGACCTTCCGCCTGCCCACCGAGGCCCTGGAGGAGAAGTTCCTCGCCGAGGCCTCGGCCCGCAAGCTCAAGGGGCTAAAGGGCCACCGTTCGGTGGGCGGCATGCGCGCCTCGATCTACAACGCCTTCCCGCGCGCCGGGGTGGACGCCCTGATTGAGTTTATGCGGGAGTTCGAGAAGGCTGAGGGATGATGGCTGAAAGCTGAGTGGGTGCGGTCAGGACATAGGTAACACTTCAGGCTCACGACATGGGTAACACTTTC
>CBFGVE010000220.1:0-5103 GCA_965651915.1 uncultured bacterium | reverse complement strand
GCCCAGCATGGCCGCGTCGCTTGGCTCGGCCCTTCTTCTGGGCGGACTCATCATGAAGGCTGCCATTTTCCCGCTGCATTTCTGGCTTCCTCCCGCGCACGCCCTGGCGCCCGCCCCGGTAAGCGCCGCGCTCTCCGGCCTAGTTGTCGCAGCAGCGGTTTACGGCGTATTCCGGCTTTGGACCTCTTTTGTACACGAGTTGGCGGCGAGCGCTTTCATCGGACCGGTACTGGGCGCGATGGGTGCCGCTGCCATTCTCTGGGGCAGCCTTCAGGCCCTGCGCCAGCAGCGAATGAAGCTGATGCTGGCCTATTCAACCGTGGCCCAGCTTGGCTATCTGTTCATTGCATTCGCCCTCGCCCAGGGCGAATCCCGCGCTGCCGAAGCATGGGTGGGCGGCTGGTATTTCATGTTCGCCCATGGCTGCGCGAAGGCTGCGGCCTTTCTTGCAGCGGGGGGCATGCTCAAGATGCAGGGGTCCGACCGCCTCGAAGACCTCCATGGCGCGGGCATCCGCTATCCCATGCTAATGATGGCCTTCGCGTTGGGCGCCGCAAATCTTATAGGCTTGCCCCCCAGTGGCGGATTCATCGCGAAGTGGATGCTGCTCTCTGCTGCATTGGAACAGGGAGCATGGCCGTATTTCGTGGTGATGATTCTCGGCAGCCTGCTGGCGATGGCCTATCTGTTCCGCTTTATGGAGATATCCATGCGGGAGGATCATCAGACGCCCCACAACCGCCTTCCTGTCCCGCCGGGGCTGCGCTGGCCCCCGCTGCTCCTCGCTGCGGCGTGCCTGCTGCTCGGGATTTTCTCGTCTTGGCCCCTGAGCCTCCTTGGTCGAGGGACGCTGAGCGGAGGGCTGCTTCCATGATTAGCTTCAATGGCTGGCTCACCATGCTGGTGCCGCTGACCTCGCTCTTGGCGGGTTTCTTTATCTTTTTCTTTAGCGAGTCGCATCGGCGCGCCCGTACCTTCTTCAATATTTCGAGCGCGGTGGCGAAGATGGCGCTTGTGATGGTCATCATGTGGGGGGTGTACCACGGACGCCAGGACTTTGTGTTCTCGATTCCTCTTATGCCCGGCCTTGATTTCATTCTCCAGGCCGATGCGCTGGCGCTTCTGTTCGTGACCCTCTCCGCCGTGCTCTGGCTGCTTACCACCATCTACGCCGTGGGCTATTTGGAGCATGGTCGAAACCGCAGTCGGTTTTTCGGTTTCTTCAGCCTGTGCGTCAGCGCTACGACCGGTATCGCCCTAGCCGGCAACCTGGTGACTTTCCTAATCCTCTACGAGCTGCTTACCCTGACGACCTATCCGCTGGTCGCCCACCGAGGAACCGAGGAGGGGCAGCGTGCCGCCCGCCACTACCTCATCTACACCCTCGGTGCGGGAGCCATTCTCCTGGCTGCCACCGTGATGCTGCACGCTCTGACCGGCGGAGCTACAAACTTCGCCCAGCAAGGCACTCTGGCCCCCTACGTGGAGCAGCACCGGGGTTCGCTCACACTGATTTTTGGGATGCTGGTTGTTGGGTTTGGCGTCAAGGCTGCGATCTTTCCCCTCCATGGCTGGCTGCCTCGTGCGATGGTGGCTCCGGCTCCGGTGAGTGCGCTGCTGCATGCCGTTGCCGTGGTCAAGGCAGGCGCCTTTGGCATTGTGCGGGTGGTCTATGATCTCTATGGCGTCAGCGTGTGCGATGTGCTTGGCGTGCTGCCCCCGCTGGCCTACGCGGCGGCCTTCACCATTGTGTTTGGTTCGGTACGTGCCCTGTTTCAGGACGATCTCAAGAAGCGGCTGGCCTATTCGACGATCAGCCAGGTTTCCTATATCGTTCTGGGAGTCGCGACCCTGGGTCCGGTCGCGACCATTGGCGGCATTGTCCACCTCGTCCACCAGGGGGTGATGAAAATCACCCTGTTCCTCTGCGCCGGCAATTTCGCCGAGACCCGGCACATTCACAAGGTCAGTGAAATGGACGGCCTGGGCCGCGCGATGCCGCTGACCATGGCGGCATTCACGGTAGGCGCGCTGGGGATGATTGGCATACCGCCAATCGCAGGCTTCATCAGCAAGTGGATGCTGGGGCTTGGGGCGGTGGAGGCCGGACGACTCTGGGTGATTCCCGTGCTGGTGGCGAGCAGCATGCTCAATGCCGCCTATTTCCTGCCCATCCTCTATCGGGCCTGGTTCAAGCCTCTGCCTGCGGGCGTCCCCCAGGTATCGGAGCGGATTATGGACCGCTATTTGCTGGTGCCTCCCCTGGTCACTGCCGCCCTCTCGGTTTTCATGGGCTTGTTCGCGGGAAGCGTGATGAGCCCGCTGAACTGGGCCCGCATCATCGCCTTGCGCGAATACGGATTTTAAGGATTCACTATGGAAGCCAACGCTGCCATCCAGATGCTCCTACTGCTAGGCCCCGCAGCTCCGCTGGTGGCGGCTGTCTACGTGGAGGCGACGAAGGCCAGCCGCGTCCCGGCCCTCATCGCGGCAGCAACGCTACCTGCCTTAGCCCTGGCGCTTGCCGTGCCGGAAGCCAGCTTTGTGGAGCTGGAGTGGATGCTCCTCGGTATCCATTTGGGGCTCGATCCCCTGGGTGAAATCTTCCTGCTGCTCACCAGTCTGCTTTGGCTGCTAGCCTCGGTTTACGCCCGGGGCTACATCCAGTCCAACGTCAAAAGCTTCGGCATCTGCTTCACCCTCGCAATGGCCGGCAACATTGGGCTGGTCCTTGCCCAGGATGCGCCGACATTCTACCTGTTCTTTGCACTGATGAGTTTTGCCTCCTATGGGCTGGTGATACACCGGCACGATGCCTCCGCCCTTCGCGCTGGCAGGGTCTATATGGTGCTGGTGATCGTGGGAGAGGTCATGGTGTTTAGCGGGATGGTGCTGGCCGCCCATGCGGCGGACGGCCTGCGGATTGCCGATCTCGCGGCGGCCATTCCTAACTCACCCATGCGAGACCTAATAATCGCTCTGCTATTCTTTGGCTTCGGAGCGAAGGCTGGTGCATTGCCTCTGCACGTTTGGCTTCCTCTCGCCCACCCCGCTGCGCCCACTCCGGCTAGCGCGGTACTCAGTGGGGCCATGATCAAAGCGGGATTGATTGGATGGCTTCGATTTCTCCCGCTGGGCACGGTCTATTCGCCCGAGTGGGGCGGTCTCATCATCGCCCTCGGCTTTGGAGCGGCCTTCGGCGCCGCCTTGGTCGGCGTCATGCAGTCCCACCCCAAAACCGTGCTTGCCTATTCAAGCATCAGCCAGATGGGGCTCATTACAGTACTGGTGGGGGTTGCCTTCCTCGATCCGGAGGAAAGCGGAGGCATTGTCACGGTGGTGGCGCTGATGGCGCTCCACCACGCATTTTCCAAAAGTGCGCTCTTTCTCTCTACCGGACTTCCCTTCGTGCTTTCCCGTCGTCGCCTTTTAGGGTCGGTGGGTCTGCTGCTGCCGGCATTGGCACTTTGCGGCTTCCCCTTCACTTCCGGCTTTATCGCCAAGAGCCTCCTGAAGAAGGCGGCCTCGGTGGTCGAACTTTCCGGGGCGCATGCCCTCGTTGTCCCGGCTCTAATGGCAAGTGGGGTGGCAACCGCTTTGTTGATGGCTCGTTTTTTCATAGTGCTCCAGCGGAATGGCCATGCCGGCTCCGGAGTGCCGTCCAGCATGGTTGCGGCCTGGGCGGGCAATGTGGTTCTGGTGCTGGCAATGCCGCTGTGGCTTTTCGTTGGAGGCGGGGTCGATGGGCTTGCCAAGCTGTTTTCCGTATCTGGCCTAGCGGCCTCGGTGTGGCCTGTGCCGCTGGCGCTTCTGCTGTCCATTCCGTTTGTCCGGGGAACCTTGACGCCTCCGAGGCACCCGATTCCGGCTGGTGATCTGCTGGGGCCCATGGTCTGGATGCTGGCGAAGCTCGCTGATGCCGCCCTCGGGGTGGGGCGGGTGCTAACCGGGCTGCAGGTCCGCATCCAGCAGTTGGCCATGCGGGTCGTGTTGGGCATATCGAGAGGCGTGGTCGCCCTCCAGCTCCGCGAACACCGCCTAAACGAATGGCCCACCTTCGGCACCCTGTTCATGGGCCTGCTGCTGGGGCTGTATTGGTTGCTGCGTCCGTAGGTTAGCGTTCAGTTCCTTCCAGGTTTTCGACCCGCGCGCATGGCCGCAATCGACGTGTTTATCTCCAAGCGAATCGCCCACCGCAGAGTAGAGTAAGTAGCCACAAAATGCACGATAAGGCACTAAAAGGAAAGGAGAGGAGACTGGGAGAGGAAGATGGCACTACGAAACACGCGGAGTGCGCGAAAGGGGGAAGAGGAGGGAATCAACCACGGATGGACGCGGATTTACACTGATGAGAAGGGGAAGCTGGCGGAGGGCGCTTTCTACCCGGTCCTCCGGCTTGCCCGGGGGAGCGGAAAGATTCTGACGATGTAATGCTAAGTAAAGAAATCTTTGTCGCGAGCTTTGTCGGGAGCTTTGTCGATTCTCCAAATAAGCAATTGCCTACCAGTCACTCTGAGGAACTTCGACTGTAGTAGAAGTATCATTCCAATTATTCAACATTTTCGACAAAGCCCCCGACAAAGCTCGCGACAAAGGGCTTGAGAATAAAACCGCAGAACTACAGAACCCCCGCTCAATCCCCATCCCCACCATCAATCGGAAACACCAAATCCTCGGCGAGCCATTCTTTGCCGCTTTTGCCGTCAGGAAATGCCTTGGACCCCCCTCCATCCACCCCGTCTTGGCCGACCGCATAGACGATGCGCTTCTCAGCGCTGTAGCGGAAGGGCTGGCCATCGTAGGGGTCGGTAGGCACGGAGGGCAAATAGGAAGGGACAAGATCCTCGATCTTGCTGGGAAGCGCTCCGTGTTCGCGGCGGTAGCGGTGGAGGGCGGCGAGAAGCTGGTTAGCGGCGATGCTGGACTCGGTATAGAAGGTGCGATTCAGCACGTTCTCCATGCTGGGGAGCACAATGGCCACGAGGATGTTGCCGACACTGTTAGGACCGAAGAACTTGGGCCGATTCTCCCGGTCGTGGTGCTCAGCGGAGCTTCGCTGCGCCTGGACAAAGGGGCGGGAGGCATTGGCGATGACCTCGCGGT
>CBFGVE010000219.1:0-5114 GCA_965651915.1 uncultured bacterium | reverse complement strand
ACCCTCGCCAGCCAGGGCATGGTGGTGACAACCCACTCCGAGACAATCGACGCCTACCGCCGCATGATCGTCGAAATGCTCTTCACCGAGGGCAACCACGTCTGCGCGGTCTGCGTGTCGAACGGACGCTGCGAACTTCAGGACCTCGCCCGTTCCATGGGCATCGTCCACATGACCCTTCCCTACCGATACCCTAGGCGCGAGGTGGACGCCTCTCACCGGCTCTTCACCATTGACCGCAACCGCTGCGTGCTCTGCAGCCGCTGCGTGCGGGCCTGCGACGAGATCGAGGGCGCCCACACCTGGGACATCATGGGGCGCGGCATCGACGCCCGGGTCATCACCGACCTCAACCAGCCCTGGGGCGCCTCGGAATCCTGCACCTCCTGCGGGAAATGCGTGCATCTCTGCCCCACCGGTGCCCTGTTCGACAAGAGCGCCTCGGTAGGCGAGATGGACAAGCGCCACCAGTTTCTGCCCTATATCACGACGATGCGAGAGGAACGTCAATGAGCAAGACCCGAATGGCAACAGTATGGCTCGACGGCTGCTCGGGCTGCCACATGTCCTTCCTCGACATGGACGAGCGGCTGCTCGATATCGCGCCTCTCATCGACCTGGTCTACAGCCCGCTGGTCGACATGAAGGACTTTCCCGAGGCCGTGTACGTGACCGTGGTCGAAGGCGCGGTGAGCAACGCCGAGGATCTGGAGAAAATCCGCCACGTCCGCGCCCGTACCCGCATCCTCGTCGCCCTCGGCGACTGCGCGGTCACCAGCAACGTGCCCGGCATGCGCAATCCCTTCCCGGTCTGCAAGGTGCTGGAGCGCGCCTACCTCGAGAACGCCCAGCACAATCAGCACGTGCCGGTAGAGGTCATTCCCCCGCTCTTGCGCTACTCCCGGCCTGTCCACGAGGTCGTCAAGGTCGATGTCTTCATCCCTGGCTGCCCGCCCAGCGCCGACCTCATTTTCTACGCCCTGAACGAACTCCTCCACGGCCGCACCCCTGTCTTCACCGACGGGGCCAAGTTCGGATGAAAGGTCCGCCATGAGCAGAACCATCTCCATCGATCCCGTCACCCGCATCGAAGGGCACTCGAAAATCACCATACGCCTCGACGACCAGGGCGAGGTGGCCGATGCCCGCTTCCACGTCACCCAGTTCCGGGGCTTCGAGAAATTCTGTGAGGGCCGTCCCTTCACCGAGATGCCCTCGCTCACCGCCCGCACCTGCGGCATCTGCCCGGTCAGCCACCTCATGGCCTCGGCCAAGGCCTGCGACCAGATCCTCGCCGTACGCATTCCCGAAACGGCCGTGATGCTGCGTAAGATCATCAACCTCGCCCAGATGATCCAGTCCCACGCCTTGAGCTTCTACCACCTCTCCTCGCCCGACCTGCTCCTAGGCATGGACGCCCCCCCAGAGCAACGAAACATCTTCGCCCTGGTGGGGAAAGACGCCGAGGTCGCCCGCGACGGCATCCTGCTCCGCAAGTTCGGCCAGCAGGTAATCGAGCGCCTAGCCGGAAAGCGCATCCATCCCGCGTGGGTCGTGCCCGGCGGCGTCAGCGCCCCGCTCACCGCCGACCAGCGCGATCTCATTCTCGCCGACCTGCCCGACGCCATGGCCCGCGCCATGCGCACCCTCGACCGCTACCGCGGGCTCTACGGGAAGTTCCGCGAGGAGATCCAGGTGTTCGCCAACTTCCCCAGCCTCTTCATCGGCATGGTGGACAATGATGGCGACCTTGAGTTCTACGATGGCGCCCTCCGGGTGGTCGACGAGCGCCGCCGCATCGTCCACGAGGGCATCCCCCACGCGGAGTATGGCGAATACATCGAGGAACACGTCGAGCCCGACAGCTACCTCAAGTCGCCCTTCTACAAAATGATGGGCTATCCCGAGGGCCTCTACCGCGTCGGCCCGCTCGCCCGGCTCAACGCCGCCGAGCGCTGCGGCACCCCCCTCGCCGATGTCGAGCTGGCCGCCTTCCGCAAGTTGGCCCGAGGCGCCGTCCTCAGCTCCTTCCACTACCACTACGCCCGCCTCATCGAGATCGTCCACGGACTCGAGCGCATCGAGGAGCTGCTCAACCACCCCGACATCCTCAGCCCCCGGGTGCGCGCCCAGGCCGGGCCCAACGCCAGCGAAGGCGTGGGCATCTCCGAGGCCCCCCGCGGCATGCTCATCCACCACTACCGCATCGGCGACGACGGGCTGATCACCTGGGCCAACCTCATCATCGCCACCGGCCACAACAACCTCGCCATGAACCGGGGCATCCTCCAGGCCGCGAAACACTTTATCCGCGCGGACCACATTCCCGAGGGCGCCCTGAACCGGGTCGAGGCGGTCATCCGCTGCTACGACCCCTGCCTAAGCTGCTCGACCCACGCCATAGGCCAAATGCCCCTGCAGATCCGGCTCGAAAACGCCGAAGGGAACCTGCTCGATGAACGCCTCCGCGCATAGCCCCCAGACCCTGATCATCGGCATCGGGAACCCCCTCCGCTGCGACGACGCGGCGGGTCGGGTGCTGGCCGAGGAAGCGGCCAACCGCAATCCGAGGAAGTACAACGCCCTGCTGGTGCACCAGCTCACGCCCGATCTCGCGGCCGACATCGCCGCCGCCGACGCCGTGATCTTCGCCGACGCCTCGGTACGCGGAGAACGCGCGCCGAGGCTCGATCCGGTGCGCCTGGACGCTCCCGGCGACAGTCCGGCGATGAGCCACGGACTCTCACCCGAGCACCTAATCCACCTCGCCTCCTTCTGCTTCGGCAAACAGGTGCCCGCCTGGACGCTCGCCATTCCCGCCACCAAGTTCCGGCACGGAACCCGCCTTTCGCCGGAAACCCAGCAGCAGGTGGAGCAAGCCCTCGCGCTACTGGAGCAGGGCTAGGCCGATTCCCCATCATCGTCCCGCGGGCGCGCTGACCTTGTTGACGCCATTGACCTTATTGACGGCCCGCCCGGGACGCAGGCCCATCTGACTGGGACCGCGAGGCTCCGCACTCGCATCTTCTTGGATGCCAGCGGGTGCGGAGCCCCGCGTTCCCAGTGGAGTGCCCCAGTGCAACACTGGATTGCTTTGCTGGAGGCTAATTCTCTTATATTGGGCATTGCATCCATCCGTGGTTGACCCTCACCCTTCCTTTTCGTACTACTATCTCCGAGAATCTCTCATCTTTACAAAAATTCTCAGGCCGCGATATTCATAAGCTGCTCCGTGCAAACGGACGAAGCGGCCCGCACAAGGGTGGCTATCTCCTGCCCCCTCGAGGTTAGCTGGTAGCGGTGCGTCCGCGCTATTTTCTTGATCAGGCCATGGGCGCGAAGCAGGGACAGGTGGCGCGACACCCGCGCAGTCAGGCGCCTGCGCTCGTCCGGGCCGAGCTGTTCCAGCCCTGGTTCCAGTGCTGCCGCCAGGTCCCGGTTGCGCAGGCCGCCCAGGCACCATTCGCCGTGGGCAAGAAAGCCCAGCAGCTGGAAGTCGAGCGGGTTCCAGGGGTTCAGCGCCCGTACGCTTCTGCCCCGCAGCCTGGTTCTGGCGCATATCCCCTGAAGCTGTTCGATCAGCGTGGCCTGCGTATTGCAGGCGCTGAGCGCGTCGAGGCATCGCTCGTTGCTTTTCTGGCTGATTTCAGCCCGGCGATGCAGATCGGCGACCCCTTTCCGCATGGGCTGCCAGCGCGCGGGCTGGCTCTCGTCGTCGTTCGCCTGCCGGAACACCTTGAAGCTGCGGGTGTCGTTGATGCCTGTCTCCACCCTCAGCACGCTGCCCGCCTTGTTGTAGACCTTCACGCTGTTGCGGCCGTACCAGTGCTTCACGCGGACACCCTCGTAGCGCCGGCGGCGGTCGCCGCGCACGTCCCCGCTCACCCGGGCGGGCAGGCGCGCCTCCGCATCGATCGTGCCCAGGAAGCGCAGGACGTTGGGGCTGTCGGCTATGCTCAGTCCGTAGCGCGCCAGCATCGGGAACAGGCGGTCGAGCTCGGAGGTGCTTCTGAACATCAGGTCCGAGGCCCATTCGGTTTCGTCCGCGGACCAGTAGTACTCCAGGGGGGCCTCGAACAGCCCGTCGACAACGCCGAAGCATGACTGGCGGCGGCTCTCCAGCATCCCCCTCCAGTCCGCCGCCAGCTGCCCGCTGAGAAATTCCTGGGCTTTTCCCGGCTGCTCGATCCACCGGAAGCAGTTGCCGTCCTTGATGTACCCGATCCCGGCCCGCTGCATCTGGCGCTCCAGCCAGTGGCGGCCATTGAAGTTGCCCTTGATCCCGAAGGGCAGCCAGCTCTGCAGGCGCAGGTGGCTGAAGCCAACCTCCTCGTCCAGGGCGTAGACGTAGATCCACACGCACTTGCGCGGCCTGATGCCTATCTCCAGCTTCCGGGTCCCGCGGTTGGGCGTCACGGTGGGCGACCAGCAGGGCTCCACCACGCTCAGCAGGCAGATCGGGCCGCTGCGGATGCCGTCCTCGCGAGCAATCCGCTTCGCCAGCTCCTCCTTGTTGACGCTCGGACTCGGCAGGTACACCTGGCGCACTCCCCAGATTTCGGCCAGGGCGGCGCAGCTTTCCCTCACCTTGTCGGTCATGTCCATCGCCCAGTCCTTGAAGTCCTTCAGCAGGATGTGCCGCGTGGACAGGTAGCTGCCCAGGCCCCGGGTGCTCGAGAGCCAGCGGATCGTTCCCCGCCAGCTGATGCGGTCCCATCCGTGTATTGATCCGGTCAGGCTCCTGGCGTAGAGTTCCTCGAAGTGTTTCATGGCCTTCTCCTCCGTATAGAGTTTGGTGACTCTTGAGAGGGTCATGAAACCTTTTTATTTAGTCAACGCTAGAGGCTCCATTCCGCGCAGCGGAATACTACTTGGAGCAGCCCCCGCTGCGGCGGGTCACCTTTGGTTGCGGCCAGAGGCTGCTCCAAGCATTTTTGTGCTTTTCGTGGCTGCTCCCCATTTGCGTTCATTCGTCCATTTGCGGTTTCCCTACCAATCTCAATGGATGCGTCCGGCCGCGTCGAGCTTCTCCCTCACCCTGTCCCGAAGCCGCTTCGGTGCCAGCACCTCGACATCCGGCGTCCACGAGAGCACGAAGCGCACCAGCTCCTTCC
>CBFGVE010000218.1:0-5151 GCA_965651915.1 uncultured bacterium | reverse complement strand
GCTGGGGACTTATGAATACCCGCGCGGCGGCAGACCATATCATCGCCCACGCCGCCCAGCCGCAGCTTCGCCGCATGGTGGAGGACGTGCTGACATCCAGCCAGGCTTCGCGGGAGTACTCGGTGTCGTGGGACGGCGCGAGCCCGCTGCGGGCCACGCTGGCCTGGACCGACCCGCCGGGGCCCGTCCGCTCCGCTCTCAACGACACCAACAGCGTGCTGGTGAACGATCTGGACGTGCGCATCATCGCGCCGAACGGCACCCCGTACATGCCCTGGATTCTAAATCCGGCCCAGCCTTCTCTCGCGGCGACGACCGGGGACAGCTTCCGGGACAATGTTGAGCAGGTGCATATCGCGGCGCCGCCTTCGCCGGGCACCTACCGGGTGCGGGTGTCGCACAAGCGGACGCTCTCCTCGGGCGTTCAGCACTACTCGCTGATGATCAGCGGTGTGTCCGCGGCCACGCCGGTCTCGATCACCCACACCCCGCTAGCCAATACGGTTGTGACCAGCGGAGCCTATGTGGTCGACGCTACGATTCTGCCCAGCATCCAGGTAAATGTGAGCCAGTCGCGGCTGTACTGGCGGAATGGGACCAGCGGCGCTTTCAGTGAGCGCTCGTTCACCTATATCGGCGGGAACGTGTTCCGGGCCACCATTCCGGCCCAGCCGGCGGGGAGCACGGTGTCCTACTACCTCCGCGCGGTGGGGTCCGCAGGACTGGTCACCCTGCATCCGGCCAGCGCGCCGGCGGCGGTACACCAGTTCACCGTGGCCAGCTCGCCCAGCGGCACCTTCACGCTGCCCTACGCGCAGAACTTCGAGGGGACGAGTCCGGGGGCGCACCCCGGCGCCATAAATTGGCGCCGCGCGCCGGGGGACGCCTCCGAGGTGCAGGCCCAGAACTACAGCTACGCGGGCAGCTATCCGTTGCCGGGCAGCCAGCACCGGCGGATTCTCCGGGTTCGGGGCGAGACGCTGGCCGACTTCCGCATGGGCGACGGCGAGTTCTCGCAGCTATATCTGGACCAGATGCTTTTCTTTTCTCCGCATGCGGTGGCTCCGTCGTGGATCGCGACGAACGCGGCGGTTTCGGTTGGGCTCTACATGGACAGCGTCGGGCGGCCGGTGGTTTTCCATGGGGGGAGCAATGGTAATACGCCTACGTTCACGCCGTTGAACGCGGCGCTGTCGCTGGGTGCCTGGCACCGCGTCACGATCGACATGAAAACCGCGGCCGGCATCTTCTACTTCCGGGTGAGGATGAACGGGGTGGAGCGCAGCGGACAGACCGGAGGATTTCCTCAGCCTGGCGGAACCTATGGCGCGGGGCCCTGGTTCCGGTTCGCGCACCATGCCGAGCAGCTCGCGGCGGGGACTTCGCGCAAGGTGCAGTGGGTGCGCTACGTGGGCGACGCCCTGGTGGACGACGTGGTGTTTACCACCCTGGAGCCGCAGGAGGCGCAGGAGGAGTGGCCCGAGGGCACGGAGGAGCCCATTCCCCAGGTACCCTACTGGTGGGCTGAGCGGGTCAACTACCGGGATGGCGGGGCGCTGACCATGGAGGAAGGATATCTGCTCAACCAGGAGAATTTGGACAGTCCGTTTGTCATTCTCGACATCGGCCTGGATAGCTCCGGATATCCCGTTGTGAAGTGGCTGAGCAGTGGGGAGCCCTATGGCCGCGTGGTGGTGCAGGCGCTGTCCGCCCAGGATTCGGATTCCGAATGGCGGGGCATCGAGGGTGTGTCCGGGCATACCGACGGCACCAACACCTGGATAGGCGTGGAGCAGGCCGGGAGCAACGCGCTGCTTCGTGTGCGGATTGAGGCCAACTAGAGGAAATCTCGATGGCGGCTCAGATCCCAAGAAGGGCGGCGCCGATCACGCCGGCGGAGTCGCCGAGCTGGTGGCGGGCGATGGGGGTGTCGAGGCTGTCGCTGAACACGCGGCGGGCGACTTCGTCGGCACCGAGGGTGTAGAGTTCGTTGGTGTTGGAGACTCCGCCGCCGATCACGATCACATCGGGATCGAGGATATTGATTAGGTTGGCGAGAGCGCGGCCGAAGTGGGCGAAGAAGGTTTGGACGAAGGCGGTGGCGGCCGCTTCGCCGCTGCGGTAGGCGGCGACGATGTCCTTGAACTTTCGCGGCTCGCCGTGTTCGTCCTTCCAGCGGCGCTCGAGACCGCTTCCGCTGATCAGGGTCTCCACGCAGCCGCGCTGTCCGCAGTAGCATTGGGCGCCGTCGGGCTGGATGGCCATGTGGCCCCACTCGCCGCCGATCGCCTGGCGTCCGGTCCACACCGAGCCGTCGATGACCAGTCCGCCGCCGCAGCCGGTGCCCATGATGACCCCGAAGACCATGCGGGCGCCGCGGCCCGCGCCCTGGAGGGCCTCGGCGAGGGCGAAGCAGTTGGCGTCGTTCTCGAGGCGGAGGGGGCGGCCAATGCGCTGTTCGAGGTCGGTGTGCAGGGGCTTGCCGTTGAGGCAGAGGGTATTCGAGTTCTTGAGCAGCCCGGTGCGCGGGGAGATCGCCCCGGGGGTTCCGATGCCGAAGGTGTGCGCGGGCTGGCCGGCCTCCTGGACGATGCCCCGGTAGAGCTCTGCGATGGAATCGAGAATGGCGTCGTAGCCGCGTTCCTGCGCGGTGGGTACGCGGCGGCGGATGAGTTCGCGGCCAGCGGGGTCGAGCAGAATGCCTTCGATTTTGGTGCCGCCGAGATCGATGCCGACGCGGTGTGTGGGGAGGGAAGCGGTCATAGGCGAGGGAGAAGGCTAGGGGGTGGGAGGCGTCTTTAGGCGGGCGGTGCCTTCGCGGTAGAAGGGCATCTCGACCACTTCGGCAGGAAGGAGGGCGCCCCGGCTTTCGACGGCGAGCGCGGTGCCGGGCTGGGCGTGCCCGCGGGCGACGAAGGCCATGGCGACGGCGCAGCCGAGGCTGGGGGCGAGGGAGCCGCTGGAAACGGTGCCGATGGACGCGTCGCCGAGGCGTACCGCATCGCCGGCCCGCGCGGCGCGCTTTCCGGCGAGGCGCAGGCCCACCAGGAGGTGTTCGGGTCCGTTTTCCAGATCGCGCTGCACCGCAGCGCGGCCGATGAACTCCTTGCCGAGGTCGATGAACTGGCCGCGGCTGACGGCGGCGGGGGTGGCGTCCTCGGAGAACTCGTGGCCATTGAGGGGGTAGCCTACTTCGAGGCGCAGGGTGTCGCGGGCGCCGAGCCCGGCGGGTTTGATCCAGCCGGGGGCGGTGAGCTGCTCCCAGATGCGCACGGCATCCTCGGCGGGAAAGTAGAACTCGTAGCCCCACTCGCCGGTGTAGCCGGTGCGGCTGATCGTGCAGAGGACGCCGCCCCATTCCTGCTCGGCGAAGGAGAAATAGCGGAGGTCGGGGAGAGCTTCGCCCATCGCCGCCTCGATCGCGGCCTTGGCGTGGGGGCCCTGGACATCGAGCTTGGCCAGCTCGTCGGAGAGATCGGTGAAATGGGTGCCGCCGGAGAGGTGGGCGCGCATCCATTCGGCGTTGCGCTGGCGGGTGCCGGCGTTCACCACGACGAGGAAGGCGCCGTGCGGGCGGCGGTATACGGTAAGATCGTCGATGACGCCGCCCCGCTCGTTCAGCAGGTAGCCGTAGCGGCAGCGGCCCACGGGGATAGTGGCCACGTTCAGGGAGACCAGCCGTTCGAGGTCCGCCTCGGCGGCGGGTCCGCGCAGGTCGAACTCCCCCATGTGGCAGGTATCGAAGACCGAGGCCTCCTGCCGGGTGTGGTGGTGCTCGGCGAGGATGCCCGCGTACTGGATGGGCATGTCCCAGCCGGCGAAGGGCGCCATGCGGGCGCCTAGGGAGCAGTGAAGGTCGAAGAGCGGTGTTCTCATGGAAAGGAGTCCTCGGGGTGAAAGATGGCCACATTACGTTAGCGAGGTTGATTTTGACAGCCCTGTTTTGTATCTTGGGCATGGATAGACCGATCTGGAGGTACCCTTGAAGCACGACCTGACACATCATCTGAGAGAATGGGAATACGACCCCACGAACATCAGCGCGCGCTGGGTCGAAGGCGAGAACGGGATTCGCAAAGTGCAGCTCCGGCTCGACTTAGGCATCTTTCAGATGGAGGCGGATGGGCGCCCCGACGGCTCGCGCCCCCGAGGCTATCCCTCCCTGCTCGACTACTACCAGACGCTCGAAAAGACCTCCGCGCCCTCGTCCTCGGGCCTGGTGCTGGGCGAGGCCGAGTGCACCGAGCTACAGCAGGAGGCGGTGCAGTACTACTACCGCTATCTTTGCTTCTATGCGCTGGAGGATCTTGAGCGGGTGGCCCGTGACACCGCCCACAATCTGGCGATTTTCGAGCTGGTGGCCCGCCATGCCGAGGACGACGATCTTTCCTGGCAGTTTCTCCAGTTCTACCCCGAGGTGAAGACGATGCACACCCGGGCGGTCGCCGAGCGCGAGGCGGGATCGGGCGAGTACGACCGGGCGGTCCGGGCGATTCGCCAGGGCCTGTCCGATGTCCGCGCCTTCTGGAAGCAGCATGGGGAAACCGAGGACGACGACCTGCTGTTCGAGGAGGAGGAGGCTCTGCGCGAGCTGATGCAGGAGATCCAGGACCGCCGTCCTGTTTCGCGCAGCGACGTGCTGCGGGCCGCGCTTCAGCGGGCGGTGAGCAGCGAGAACTTCGAGAAGGCGGCCCAGCTCCGCGACGAGATCCAGGCGATGGAAGGGGTCAAGGGTCCGGCCGCCTCCTAGCTTCCAGCCCCCCGCCGCCATCGCCGTGGGCACTGGGGACCTTTCCCCCTCCTGAGATGGGGAACCCATTGCTGGGGATGGGCTACGCTTTCTCGAAGCCGGCGCGGTGTATCGGCTTGCTGCCGGCATAAAGCCGCTCGAAGTCGGTCTGCTCCCCTTCATCCAGTACAAGTCCCCCCACCGAGACGAGCCGTCTGTCCGCCTCCAGCGTTTGCATGGCTTCGCTGAAATAGGCGGTGTGGTCGGTGGTGAAATAGAGCCTGCCTCCGGGCGCGAGGGCGCGGTGGATGAGATCGATGAACTCGGGACTCATCAGGCGGTGCTTGTGGTGCTTCTTCTTGGGCCAGGGATCAGGAAAAAACACGTAGATCGTTCGGGCGCATCCGGGTGGAATCAGGTAG
>CBFGVE010000217.1:0-5163 GCA_965651915.1 uncultured bacterium | reverse complement strand
GGGGTTGGGCACCTCAATCTGCCGTGCAATCTGGGCGTGGGCGGCGCCATGCAGGCCGGCTTCCGCTATGCCTTCGACCAGGGCTACGACTACGCGATCCGCATCGACGGCGACGGACAGCATCCTCCCTCCGAAGTTGCAACGCTGGTCAGCCGCATGGCCCAGGGCGATGTGGACCTCGTCGTGGGCTCCCGCTTCCTCGGCGAGCGCAGCTACACCAGCACCGCCTTCCGTCAAGTGGGGATTCGCGGCTTGGCCGCGATGCTTTCGCTCGCCTGCCGCCAGCGCATCACCGATCCCACGTCGGGCTTCCAGATGGTCAACCGCGCGGTGATGTACTACTTCGCCCACCACTACCCGGTGGACTACCCCGAACCCGAGTCGCTCGCGCTGCTGCGCCGCCAGGGCTACCGCTTCTGCGAGGTCGCCTGCCGCTTCCGAGCCCGCCAGCGAGGCAGCTCCTCGATCCGCAAGTGGGGCACCATCTACTACATGTTCAAGGTAAGCGTCGCCCTCTTCGTCGACCGCTGCCGGGCGGTGGATCCCCGCTTCGATCGACACAACCTGGAGGTGCTGGCGTCATGACCCTCCCGCAGCTTTTTTCCGCCGTGGTTGGCTCCCTGTTCTGCATTGGTAGCGCGGTCGTTTTCATTCGCCAGCGCACCCGCCGCTTCAAGGCGTTGTTCTGGCTGGCGATTGGCCTCGCCATGGTATTCGCCGCCTTCCGGCCCCAGCTCATCGAACTTCTAGGGGCCGACTCCGCCGAGCTGCGCCTTCGCCTGGTCGTCGCCCTGATTAGCTTCATTGTCGTCACAGTGACGCTCGAAGCCATCCGCATCGCCCGCATGCAGGAGCGCTACGCCTTTCTCTGGCTGGTCACCGGGGTGCTGCTTTTCGGCGGGGCGCTCTCCGAGGACCTGGCGGCGATCATCGCCCGCCTCACCGGCATGAGCTACGGCGCGACCGTGATGGTTTGCCTCTTCACCTTCATCATGTTCATGCTCTTCCACATCTCGGTGGCGCTTAGCCGCCTCCAGACCCAGTTCGCCCAGGTCGCCCGCGAACTCGCCTTGGCGGAGGAACGCCTGCGCCGTCTGCAAGATGCTAGCCCGCCGCCGCGCGCTCCAGAGCCTCCAGCGTAAGCTCGGCCGTACGCCGCCACGAAAACGACATCGCCCGCGCCCTCGCGCGGGCGATTTTGTTTTCATCCTTCGCTTTCAGCAGCCCGAGCATGCGCCGGGCAAGATCGCCCGCCTCGGCCGGATCGAAGTAGTCGGCCTCGTCTCCCCCGACCTCGGGAATGGACCCCATGCGGGTGGTCAGCACCGGGGTCCCCGCCAGCATCGCCTCCAGCACCGGCAGTCCGAAGCCCTCGTAGAGCGAGGGAAAAACAAACAGGCTGGCGTGCTGGTAGAGCGCGATCAGCGCGGCCCGGTCGAGCCCGCCCACCCGTCGCACCCGCTCCGGCTGCGGAACCCCCGCCAGCGCGAGCCGCACGTCCGATTCCCCCAGGCGCGGCTTGCCCACGATCACCAGGTCGTGGGGGATGCCCCCCTGGATTTCGCCGTAGGCCGCCACCAGGGCGTGGACGTTCTTGTGCGGATAGGTATTCGCCACGCAGAGGAGGTAGGGCCGGTCGTGGGGGAAGGCCTGCGGCCTCTCCTGTTGCTCCCCGAAGGCCGGATCGGCCGCGAGCGGGGTCACCACCACCTTTTCCGCCGCAGCCCGGGTATGCCGCACGATCTCCTGCTTGGAGAATTCGGAGATCGCCAGAAGCCGCCGGGCCCGCCGCGCGCCGGTTTGCACCAGCACATCGGTTGTGAGCCGGGCGAGGGCGCCCAGATCCTGCGGATGCGTCTTGTACTGCATGTCGAGAATCGACAGCGCCTGCGGACAGTCCGCCACGAAGGGCGCGGTATACCCGGGCGACCACAGCACATCCAGCTTCCACCGCCGAGCCGCGAGCGGCAGCCGGGTCTGTTCGAGCACAATCCGCGCATAGCGGTTGGACGCGTGAAAGTCCAAGGCTTGGAACTTCACTGAGCCGCATTCTCCAAACCTTGGAGCCAATGCCGCATGGCCCTCGCGGTTGGTAAAGAGCACAAACTCGTGCTCTCCGGCCTGCTCCAGCATCGCCGCGAAGGTCTCCAGCAGGTAGGTCTCAGATCCTCCGACCTCGCCAGGAATATAAAATAGGGTGTTGATGCCAATACGCATGGTTGTAAGCCCGTAAAAATGTATTCCGCCCTTATGCCCCTTTCCAGCATTCCCTCCGTTCCTAATCCTGATCGCAATCTTAATCGCTCATCCTGCACCGATTAAGATTGGGATCAGGATTAGGATTATGAACCCCCCGCTTATCTTTTTGTGCCTTTTCGTGCGTTTTGTG
The DNA here is from genome assembly GCA_965651915.1 of uncultured bacterium. Lineage (GTDB taxonomy): Bacteria > Verrucomicrobiota > Kiritimatiellia > CBFGVE01 > CBFGVE01 > CBFGVE01. Next base: position 2,774 of record CBFGVE010000217.1, on the reverse strand, counting down.
GCTTACGCTCTCTCTCCCTAATTCGCGTCCAGTTGCGTTCATTCGCGGTTTCCCCTCTCTCCTGTTCTCCCCTTCGTCATCATCCCATATATCCCCACGATCCCCCAGCGCACGAACCAGTGGGCTAGGGTCTGGGGCGACCACCGCCCGGCATCCGCCCGGGCGATCTCGTATTCCTCCTTGAACTGATTCCTGAATCCGCTCCCGCTGATCGATCCCGGATGCCAGCGGAAGTCGGAGAGCGGACCGCCCGGAATTCGGACCGCGCCGCCCTGTCGCCATAGCCGCAGGGTCAGGTCGTAGTCGAACGCGGCCTTCAGATCCTCGCGCAGCGGACCGGCCTTTTCCAGCGCGGACCTCCGAAAAAACATCGCGGGCTGGGAGAGGTAGTTGATCGACTGGATCATAGCCCGACACGAAACAGGAAAAAAGGCCTCCTTGAAGCGGGTGATCCCGCGCCGGATCTCCACGCCTTCTTCATCCACAATCCGACAGCTCCCAAAGGCTATCGCGCGGTCGGGATGCCGGACGAAGCCCTCGGCCACCCGGGCCAGCGTGCCGGGATGATAGAGATCGTCGGCATTCAGCCAAGCCACGATCTCGCCGGTCGCCAGCGCGAAGCCCTTGTTGATCGCCGAGGCCGGACCCGTGTCGGGCTCCGAAATCACCCGGTCAATCGCCCCGCCATAGCTGCGGATGATCTCCACCGAGCGGTCGCGGCTCGCCCCGTCGATCACGATATACTCCAGGTCCACCCCGTCCCCGCGCTGGGCGAGCACGCTGGACAGGGTCGCGGCAATGAAGCGCTCTCCGTTGTAATTGGGCGTGATGATAGAAATTTTCATGCGCTGGGAGGGGGCCTTTAGTCATTGAAGTGGCAAGCCGCGAAGTGCTAGAAACACAGCCGCCACCGCCATTGCTTACGCGCTACACAGTGTAGGGCCAAAATCCAGCCTGCCAATGACTTTCTTGATCGGAACCATCCTCCTGCTGTTCATGGCCCTCATGGCCTGGACCTGCCTCCGCCAACCCGCCGATCCGGCCCCCGATCCGGCCGTCCGCCCGGCCGATCCGACCCGGACCCGGGTCTGGATCCTGCTCGTGGCCGGCTTCGCCCTTGCCCTGTTCCGTCCGGACGAGGAAATGACCGCGGGGGAGGACCCCGGAGCCTATTTCAACAGCGCCCTCTCCTTCGCCCAGCACCAGCGCATCGCCTACGCCGACCCCGCCCTCGCTGAACTCGATCCGGCCGACCGCGTCCTCTTCCGCTACGGCCACGCCGCCTTCCTCATCACCAAGGACGCCGTCCTGTGGGCCGAGGACGAGCGCATGGAGCGGACTCAACCCTGGTTCTTCCCCGCCTACGCCCTCACCATGAGCGTGCCCGCCGCGCTCGGCCTTCCCTATGCCACCTTCCTGTTTGCGCCGCTGCTCGCCATCGGCGTCGGACTCCTCCTAGCCCGCCTCGCCCGCTGACTCACCGGCAGCGAGGCCGCCAGCTTTGCCGCCTTCGCGCTCTATCTCCTCCATCCCGCCGTCTTCTGGAACGCCCGCTGCATGCGCGCCGAGTGGCCCGCCGCCTTCCTCATCCTCGCGGCCCTCACCCTCTGGCTGGCCCACGTCGCGATGGACCGTCGGCTCAGCGCCCGCATCGGCCTGCTCGCCGGACTCTCCGCCGCCCTCGCCATGCTGTTCCATGTCACCGCCGCCTACGTCCTCATCCCCGCCGCGCTGGTCTCGCTGTGGATCACCCGCCGCGAACGCTTCTGGCTGGGCTGGTGGACCGGCCTCGCGCTCGGCGGCGGCATCTTCCTCGCCCATATCCTCTGGGTCGCCGATCCCTACGCGATGAAACAGCTCTGGGCCACCGCCGAGCAACGTCGGTTCCTGCTGCTGGCCGGACTCGCGCTGCTCCTCGGCGTCCTCGTACTGCGCTTCCTGCTAGCCGTCCTCCGCCGCCGACTGCCCCGGCTCCCCTCCGTCCGCGCGGTGGGCGCGGGCGCCGCCCTGGTCTTCGCGCTCCTCGTCCTCCTCCTCCTGCTCTTCATCCGCACCGAGCACGGACACATCCCCGGACTCCCGGACTGGCTGGTGGCCTACCTCAGCCTCACCGACTTCCGCGGCGTCGCCGAGGTGGGCTCCTTCGCTGCGCTGCTCCTGGCCCTCGCCGGACTGGTCTATGCCTGCCTGCGCTCCGGCGCGCCTGGCCGCATGGCCCGCAATCTCCTCGTCCTCCTCGGCCCCGCCTCGCTCACCATAGGCTGGATGAACAACTACATGTTCGAAACCCGCCGCATGGTCGCCTTCCTCCTCCCGCTGCTGGTGCTCGCCCTCGCGGCCCTGCTGCACGCGCTCGCCACCCTGCTCGCCACCGCCTCCCGCCGCTACGCCTCGCGCACGGTCAACCCAGCAGTCCTCACCCTGGCCCTCGCCCTCGCGCTGGCGGCGGGCATCGCGCTGCCCCGCAGCGTGCTCTACACGACCTGGAACAATCGGGGGGCCTTCGCCCATTACAGCCGAGTCGCCGCCCAGGCCGAGCAGGAGGCGGACTTCCTGTTCAGCGAATACACCCAGACCACCGCCACGTTGGAACGGCTGTCCGGACTCCCCTTGCTACCCATCGCCTCGGACTACCGAAGCGACCAGGACTACCGACGCGCCGAGCGCGCCCTGGTCGCCCTGGTCCAGCGACACCCCGAGCGCCGCTACGCCTTTGTCACTCCGTTTGAAGGCGCATCGCTACCCGGACTCCGCCTCGAACCCATTGCCAGCCA
>CBFGVE010000216.1:0-5174 GCA_965651915.1 uncultured bacterium | reverse complement strand
CGAGAAGCTCGCCGTTGGCGGTTTCGTGGAAATTGCGGTAGTCGCCAGAGGTGGCCAGGGCTCGGCGGCTAAGCTGGACCAGTCCATAGGGCTTGTCGCTGCGCTCGTCTCGCAGCGGCTGCTCGATGCCAATTCGCCAGGGCTCGTTGCGCGGACTCACGCCCTCAACCACCACCTCACCACCAATCTCGACGAAAAAGTTGGTCACCCCTGCCTGGCGCACGACCTCGGCCAAGGCATCGACCCCAAAGCCCTTGGCGATGGCGTTGAGGTTGAGCTGAACCCCAGGGTGCAGTTTTTGGGCGCGCCCTTCGGCGTCGATGGCGATCTTATCATAGCCGCAGCGCTCGCGTACCGAGGCGATCTCCTCGTCGCTCGGCGCTGCCGTTTCGTCAGGCGTGTGGGAAAAACCCCAAAGGGCCAGAAGCGGCTCCAGGGTAGGATCGAAGGCTCCTCCGGTGCGCTGGGCCAGCATCAAAGCCTCGCGCAGAACGGTGGCGAAGTCGGCCGACAGCGCCACCGGATCGGTCGATTCGTGGGCATTGAATGCGCTGATCTCGCTATGGGGATCGTAGGTGGACATGGAGCGGTTCAGTTCGTCGAGCCGTGCCGTAATAGCCTGACGGAGACCACGCAGCTCGTCCAGACTTAGCGGCTGTCCACTCATGCGCACCGCGTAGGTCGTCCCCATCGTGGCGCCCTGGATCACGGGATGCGTCGGGCGCGGCGGCTCGCGGATGAAGTAGGCCCAGACGAAGGCGAGAATCAGCACCGAGGCGGCAATTGCGGTGCGGATGGGATGGAAGGGTTTTGGAGGAGGTCCGGACATGGCGTTTCCACTAGGGTTCGGGTGACGATTTCGCCCGATCTAAAGGGGAAGGACGTGCAGAGTCAACCGCATACGGAGGAGGATTGCGGAATTGATTTTAGGATTCGCCAGTCCTATGCTGGGCACTCACAAGGAGGCTGCCCATGCAGGACTACGAAAAAATCGCCGCATTCTATCTGGGTAAACGGGTCGAGCCCGGCAAGGACGAGCCCCTCGACGAGCTACTTTTGTACGACGCTAAGGACCTAACCACCCACGCCGTCTGCGTCGGCATGACCGGTAGCGGCAAGACCGGCCTTTGCCTGAGCCTCCTGGAGGAAGCCGCGATCGATGGCATTCCGACCATCGCGATCGACCCCAAAGGCGACCTGGGCAATCTCCTCCTAAGCTTCCCCTCCCTCGCGCCGGGCGACTTCGAGCCCTGGATCGACGAAGGCGAAGCCACCCGCAAGGGCTTGGATAAGAAGACCTATGCAGAGCAAACCGCGCAGCAGTGGCGCGAAGGTCTCGCGAGCTGGGGGCAGCCTCCCGAGCGCATCCGACGCATGCGCGAAGCGGCCGACTTCGCTATCTACACGCCTGGAAGCTCCGCCGGCCTGCCCCTCAGCATCCTCAGCTCCTTCGCCGCTCCTCCCCCCGCCCTGCGCGATAACACCGACGCTCTCCGCGACCGCGTGGAGTCCGCCGTCTCCGGCCTGCTTGGGTTGCTCGGCGTCCAGGCCGACTCCATCCAGAGCCGCGAGCACATCCTGCTCGCCAACCTCCTGTACGCCGCATGGACCGATGGGCGCAACCTTGACCTGGGCTCCCTGATCGCTGCAATTCAGAAACCTCCCTTCAGCAAGCTGGGCGTAATCGACCTCGAATCCTTCTATCCCGAGAAGGACCGCTTCGCCCTTGCCATGCGGCTCAACAACCTGCTCGCTTCCCCCGGTTTTTCTTCCTGGATGGAAGGCGAGCCCCTCGACATCCAGCGCCTCCTTTGGACGCCTGAAGGCAAGCCGCGCGTTTCCATTCTCTCTACGGCCCACCTCGGTGACAGCGAGCGCATGTTCTTCACCACCCTGCTCCTCGGCGAACTGATCGCCTGGATGCGCGCCCAGCCCGGCACGTCTAGCCTACGCGCCATTTTCTACATGGACGAGATTTTCGGCTACTTCCCGCCTACTGCCAACCCGCCCTCGAAAACCCCCATGCTCACCCTGCTCAAGCAGGCACGGGCCTATGGACTCGGCTGTGTGCTCGCCACCCAGAATCCGGTCGATCTCGACTACAAGGGCCTCTCCAATACCGGAACCTGGTTTATCGGTAGGCTCCAGACCGAACGCGACCGCAACCGCCTCCTCGACGGTCTCGAAGGGGCCTCCGGCGAACAGGGCTCAGGCTTCAACCGGCGCGAGATGGACACGCTGATATCCAACCTCGGCAAGCGCGTGTTTCTGATGAACAACGTCCACGACAACGCCCCCACCCTCTTCCAAACCCGCTGGGTGATGTCCTATCTGCGGGGACCGCTCACCCGAACCCAGATCGAAACGCTGATGGCGGGCCGCAAGTCGCCTGCCCCAACCCCAGCCAGCATCCACCCCCCAACCACACCCTCCCCCGCGCACGCAGCGGCACCAGCTCCAAGCCCCCAGCCCTCGGATGCCCCGCCGGCCCTGCCCTCAGGCGTCCACCAGTTCTACATCCCCACCGCCCAACCCGTGGCCGAAGGTAAACGCCTGCTCTACCGCCCCGAGCTTGCGGCAACCGCTCGCCTCCACTTCGTTTCCGCCGCGGCAAAGGTGGATACCTGGCAGACGCTCGCTCTTGGGGCGCCGCTGCCCGGCGCCGCAGTCGGCATCGACTGGGAGGAGCAGGCGAACCCCATTGCCCTTTCGACCACCCCGGCAGGCCCGGCTGGCTACGCCGAGCTGCCCCCCCATGCCCAGCGGGCGGCAAGCTTCGCCCGGTGGGAAAAAGAACTCGCCTCCCGCCTCTACCAGGAGCATAGCCTCATGCTGTGGAAGTGCGGGGAACTCAAGGCGGTCTCGGAGCCGGGCGAAAGCGAGGGCGACTTCCGGGTGCGCCTCCGCCAGCTCGCCCGCGAGCGGCAGGATGGCGAGGTCGAAAAGCTCCGCACCCGCTATGCAACCAAGCTCCGCACACTCCAGGACCGCATCCGACGGACCCAGGACCGCGTCGAGCGCAACAAGGAGCAGTTGAAGACCAGTGCGCTTTCGACCGCCATATCGATTGGCTCCACTTTGCTCGGGGCCCTGTTCGGACGCAAGGTAGCCAGCGTCGGCAATGTCAGCCGGGCCGGCACCGCGATGCGCAGCGCCGGACGCAGCGCCAGCAAGAAATCCGAAGTCGCCCGGATCGAGGAAGAACTCGCCATCCAGCGCGAACAGCTTCAGGCAATGGAGGAGGAACTGAGCCAGCAAATCGAACAAATCCATGCCAAGTTCCAGGTCGATGGGCTCGCCTTCGAGGAGCTGCTAGTGCGTCCGAGAAAATCCGACATCGCCATCGCGCAGTTTGGACTCGCCTGGCGACCCTTCCGGGTTGATCCCCAAGGCTTCCTCGAACCCGCCTAACCAGACAGGTTTTTGCCCATGTCCACCCCGCTTCCCGTCACCCAGGGCATCGTCGGCCAGTTCCAGCGCCATGCTGCCGTCGCCTCTCGCTATCTGGACCTCCCGCGCACCGTCACCGTCTGGCTGCCGCCGGGCTACGCGGAAGAACCCGACCGCCGCTACCCCGTGGTGTATCTCACCGATGGCCAGCAGGTGTTCGATCCGGCGACCTCGACCCATGGCGTGGACTGGGGCGTTGACGACTTCGGCGAGGTGCTTATCCGCGCCGGCCAAGTGGAGCCCTTCATTGCCGTCGCTGCGGACAGTACAGCCGAACGCGCCGAAGAGTACGACCCTGCCGTGCGCGGAGCCGACTACGCGAAGTTTGCCACCCGCGAACTCAAGCCCATGATCGACTCGGCCTACCGCACCATGCCCGACCGGGCGCACACTTCCACTGCTGGAGCCTCGCGCGGCGGAGCGGTGGCCTTCCACCTCGCCTGGACCCATCCGCACCTATTCGGGGCAGCCATCTGCCTCTCCCCCGCCTTCGCCTACCAGGGCACCCGCATGCTGCTCGACGAGGTGAAACGCAGCGACATCACCCCCGACCTCAGACTCTATCTCTACGTGGGCGGAGGCGACGAGCTGGAGCGGACGCTAACCCCGGGAACCCGCGAGATGGCCGAACTACTCCAGCCCCGTCTGCGGATTGGACCGAACCTGATTCTGCGGGAAACCCCAGAAGCCGCACACAACGAAGCCGCCTGGCGAGCCGAGACACCGGAGTGGCTACACTTCCTCTACGGTACGCGCAGCCGCTGGGCGTGATAGGTTTCGTACGCCCGTGATGGTTAAACTCTAGTCACCGGGCTCTGCTCCCAAGCCTCCAGCCACACCCTTCCCATCCCGGGCTGGGTGCCAGGGACTTAGAAGCGGTAGACGATGCCGAGCAGGCTTCCCCACACCTGGTCGCGGCCGACCAAGGGACTGTCGGTAATTGACGAGTCGAAAAATTCGCATTCTACCGACGCGAAGATAGACACCGGATCGAACCGGCGAACGAAGGTGGAGAGTCCAACCGAGCCACTCAGGGCGTCGCCCACCCGGTAGGCTGGCCGCTCGTCGCTGGCCTTTGATTCAGGTACCCCATAGTAGTAGTCCGCCATTGCGGCGCTCTGCCACTCCATCCTGACGAAGGGGCTGAGGTTCCACCCCTCGAAGCCCACGCTGCGCGAGAATTCCAGCGTCGCCATCTGTCCTCCATGCCGGTCCAGCACGTCGCTGTACACGCTTAGGCCAATTCCCAGCAGCTCCTCGTGCCGCCATTCGGCGTGGAGTCCCGCCTCGAAAGTCGTTTTCCGGTCGCCCAGCCCGGACAGCACAGGACTGTCCTTTTCATCATAGCCAAAGGCGATCCGGCCCCGGACCGACAGGGTAAAGTTGCGCCAGTCGGCCAGGTGATAGCCGGCTTGCGGGCCGAGAATGAAGAGCCTCTCCCCCACATAGCTCGCCATGGGAATGAAGCGCAGATCATCGTCGCCGCCAAGGTAGGGCGACTGACGAACAATCGCGCCCGCACCCAGGCTCCACGGGGCACGGGTAATAGCCGCCCGGTAGGGGCTGATTTCTATCTCACGCGGGCCTCCTTCCAGCGCAATGCTGCCATCGGCAAAGCTCGGCGGACCAAAACGCATCACCGGGTTGTTGGAGAAGCCTAGGGGTTCGCTGGGTATGCCAATGCCGGTGCGGGCCAAGACGCCGTCATCGTTGAGGTCATGGAA
>CBFGVE010000215.1:0-5185 GCA_965651915.1 uncultured bacterium | reverse complement strand
AACATTCTGGCTATGCCGATACCAAAACGTTCTACCGGAATTTCCGGGCTGCTTTCGGTTGTACGCCGGGAGAACGCCGGAATGCGGGTGTTTCCGGCTTGGAATCCTCACTTGCGGCGCCGGAGCGCGGTTAGAGCGGCGATTCCAAGCACCACCATGGATGCGGTGGTCGGTTCAGGAACGGCGTGGGTGATGAGGAGATTGTCGATAGTGTAAACCGTGCCGGGAGCGGAGACTTCGTTGAAGAGGAAGCGCAGACTGTCGATGGATGCTACATTGTTCCGGAATGGCAGCCCAGCGTAATAGGCATCCAGACTGCTGTCGTCCAAACTTTGAATGCGTAGGCCGAAGGAGTCGGTTGCTGAATCGAGGGGGGCGAGATTGAGGGTGAAGCGATACCAGCTATCCGATGACAGAAAGACTTCTGGATCCAAATCGATATGCGTGGTGCCGTTGTGTACCCGGATTTCATTGTCGGGAAGGGCGGCCAGATAGAGCTGGACGGCGATCGATGAGCCGTTTCGTAGCTGGATCATCGCGTTGTTCGCATTTGCCCCGGGAAACTGGAAGTCGAACTGAACGGTTGTCTGGAGGTCGGTAGGAGCGGAAAAGTTAAGCGCGACGTAGGGCTGTCCAGGCGTGGAGGTGTCATCCTTGAGCTGGATGCCCACGTTATCGCCGGGATCGCCGGCGCTGGACTGGGCGCTCGCCTCAAGGGTGATCGTGCTGCCGGTGATGGTCCACCCTAGATCCCCAAGTGTCCCGGTTTCAAAGTTCTGATCGACAATCACCGAACCGAAGGCCGAAAGCGGCCAGAGCGCTAGGGTGCATAGAGCGGTGGTCGACCGCAAGTTGAGCAAGGATGTAATCCGCATGGATGCTCCCTTAGGTGTGTGTGGGGGGCTGGCTGACGTATCCCATGATCCTAGCTAAAGATCACACCCGCAATGGGCACCTGTGAAAAAGTACCGGAAAAATTTAGGCATATTTGAAAACTTCCGGTCACTCCGTGGGGCCGAACTATTCAACTCCCGGGAAAGCCCAAAGATCATCTCCCCTTACGGGTCGTTGCATGGCTAGGGGAAGGTGGTGAAGGCTTGCGGCTCAGGGTTCCGAATGGTCGGGCTCCCCGAGCAAGCTCCAAGAGCGTGGGGTTCGGGTGGTCGAGCCTAGGGTGGCGGGGCTGATGCGGGTGGACTATCACTACCGATCTTGCCCATTGAGCCATAGAAGGGCTGAGATTTCGCCTTCTTCCTGGGCCTTCTTAAAAAAGAACCGCTTCTCGTCCGGGGGCAGCGCTAGCGCGGCGTCACTCATGAGGTGGAATGAGCGTATGAGGGCACGCAGCTCTTCGATTTCTGATGTTCTTTGGGCAACAGTGGTTCCGTCGGCTACAAGCTCGGTCTCCGGGGACAATAGCGATAAGAATTGCCTCTCCACCGAGATTCCCGTCAGAAGCTCTATGAGAGTCTGGCCAATCTGAGACTGCATTCTTCGGGCCAGGTGCGAGCCTGCGATCGCCCATTTCTCGGCGAATTCCTCCCCGCCTTCTTCAGTCGATAAATCGGCGTGGATATCCTGCACCAGGCCCAGGAGGTTACGCATTGGCGTCAGCAAGCGCATTTCCAGATTAAAGAATGCCTGTGGGAGTGCGTCATCTGCCGGGACTCCAGAAGCTTCGAGAAACTCCTGCGAATCGGCAATCAGTTCGTTGGCATAATTGTAAGCATGAGGCCTCAAGGCACCGGCCAGTAGGAGTTCGAGTGCTCCGTCGAGATCTCCCTCCTGCAACAACTGCTCACCGAGGAGGTAGCAAGGCACGGCATCGTCAGGGAGAAGCTCCTGTAGCTTGTTCAGCGCGGCCTTTCGCTCCTCGGTTGGCGCGGAGCGGTACACCGCATGATGGAGAAGGACCATGGGGTCGTCGGGAAAGCGCTCAAACGCTTCCTTCAGGTAGTCGAAATTTTTGCTCGCGCGGAAGGCTTGAAGTAGGCTGCGAGCGTTGCGGTTGTGATCGGATAGATAGCTATCCAAGAGCGCCTCAACTTCAGATTTGGAATCGGGCTCCGACGAAGGTTGCTCCGGCGTGGGGCCTGGCCCCTTCGCGTGAGGCGCCAACGTCGACGGTTCAGCTAGGGGGGCATTGTTCAATAGTATAGGTGACGGCGAGGGTGTTGGTTTTTGCGCTGCGGCTGAACCAGCGTTGCCCTGACCGTTCCCATTTCGTGGCTTGGGGGTAGCACTGTGGCTAAACCACAGCCACAGGATGGCACATGCGGTGACCGTGGTTGCGACTACTGCAAGCAAGCGCGTATTCATGACATGTATTCCGAACGATAGCCTTCTAGGCTTCGTCCGGCTCGATGACCATCCGAGCAGGTCCACCAATGAGGTTGCGATCAGGCACCGCGCGGATCAGGCGCTGTCCTGCTGCTCAACCCACTGCACAGCGTGTCGGACCAGCTCGGTGGCATTTTCCAGATTGAGCTTTTCCTTGATGTGGGCGCGATAGGTCTCGATGGTCTTAATGCTCAGGTGCAGCTTCTCGGCAACCTGCCGGGTGCCGAAGCCCTGGCCGATGAGCCGGAAAACTTCCAGCTCCCGGTCGCTCAGTCGCTCGATGGGCGATGCGTTCGGATCGGTGCGGCGTCCGCCCCGGATACCGAGGAGGATGCGCTGGCGGATCTCGTCGCTCACGTAGATGTCGCCCCGGATGACGCTGCGTATGGCGTCGACCACTTTGCCCGCCATCTCCTGTTTCATGATGTACCCGTTGGCGCCGGCGCGCAGGGCACGTTCGGCGTAGAGCGATTCGTCGTGCATGGACATCACCAGCAAGGGAAGCTCGGTATCCTGGGCACGGATCGATTTGATCAGTTCGAGCCCATCGGCGCCCTTGAGCGAAATGTCGATAAGCACCGCGTCCATGCTCTCGCCTTGACGGTCGAGAATAGAAATCGCGGTGGCGGCGCTGTCGGCCTCGGCGACCACAACCAGATCGTCTTCCTGGGCGAGCATGCTGCGGATGCCCTGGCGCACGATAGGATGATCGTCCACAACCATGATGTTTTTCTTCGGCTTCATTGATTTGCTCATTCGTTTATCCTTCCCGATGTAGTCTGTCCGGTATTCGCCGGACCGCGATTCATGATGCACTGAACCCGGGTTCCTCCCCGGCTGCGTCTGCCAATGGTGATATCGGCGTCGATCTGCATGGCCCGGTAGCGCATGATCGTAAGCCCCAGCCCCTCCTGCTGGTCCGGCTGGAAATCGGGGATGCCGATGCCGTCGTCCTCGATGCTGAGCTTGAGGAGCGAGTCGTCGCTGTAGTAGGTGATGTTGATTTCCTTGGGGCGACCGTGCTTGATAGCGTTGTTGGAGGCTTCCTGGGCGATACGGTAGAGATGGAGCTGAGTGGAGCGGTCGACCGGCTCGCCCTGCTCAATACCCTGGAACGTGCAGCGTATGCCGTGGATGCGCCGCTGGGTTTCGGACAATTCTTCGAGAGCGGCGCTCAGGCCGTGACGTTCCAGCTCGGTGGGATAGAGCCCGTGGGCGAGGCGGCGAATGTGGGAGAGGGCGGTCTGCGACAACTTGACGATATCCTCGGCTTCGCCGGTTTCCTTCCGGTTCTGCTGGGCGAGGCGGTTTTTGAGGGCGCTGGCCAGAAGGGTGATTCCGGTCATTTCCTGGCCGAGGGCGTCGTGAAGCTCCTGGCCGATGAGCTTGCGCTCGTTCTCGCTCACGCTGACCAGGGCCTCCTCGGCCTGCTTCTTCTCGGTAATATCGAGTCCGGTGCCGATGATGTAGGCGGTTTTGCCTTCCTCATCGAGCAGCACGTTGTTGTTCCATGCGATGCGGCGCTTCCGACCGTCCTTCGCGACCCAGTAGTTTTCGTGCTCGACGGGATACACGCCGTCGACGAGCTGCTGGTAGACGTGGCGGACGCTGGCCATCTCCTCGGGAGCTAGCAAAAAATCCCAGAATGATCGGTTCCTGAGTTCATCGGCGGTGTAGCCCGACACCCTCTCGCATGTGCGATTGAAGCGGAGCACCCGGCCTTCTGTGTCCATCACCACAATGAGCGCTCCCACGGTCTCGAAGATGGCGCTGACAAAATCCTGCTCCTCCTTGAGGGCTCGTTCGATTGCCTTTCGGTCGGAAATGTCTCGCACGACGCCGGTAAAGAGCCTCCGCCCGCCTACCGTCATTTCGCTGACCGAAAGGTCTATGGGAAACACTCTTCCGTCCTTGTGCCGTCCAAGAGTCTCCCGCCCGATCCCGATCACTTTGGCCTCGCCGGTCTCGCAGTACCGTTTGATGTAGCGGTCGTGCTCGGCGGCGAAGGGTTGAGGCATCAGCATATTGATTTTCCGGCCGATCACCTCGGCAGCGGGATAGCCGAAGATTTTCTCGGCGGCGGGGTTGTAGGTCTCCACCAGGCCCCGCTCGTCAATTGTGATGATGCCGTCCACCGTGGTTTGCAGGATGCTGCGTATCATGCAGTCTTTGGATTCCAGATCCTGGCCGGCCCGGCTGACCAGGGTGGCCGCTTGAAGTAGCTCGGCTTTCAGGTCCGGTTTTAGCGCCAGGTGATCGATGGCGGACCCCAAGGCGGCCAGGGCCGACATAAGGGGGGTGGGGGAAGCTGGCGGAGGTACTATAGGGCTTTTCAATTCCATGGAGCGATCATATCAGGGGAGGGGGGCTAGGCAATCGGAAACACCCTCAACGCCGACTAGGGGAAACCCTTATTTGTGGGTTGGTGCCTAGTGTCCAATGGGGCTAAACGGCAGCTTTTCCGAGAGCGAAACGGCATTTTCCCCTAGGGGCCAAATCGGAGGCGGAAAATGCCCATCCCTGGAGAACCGGCAGGTGGGGTCCATTCGTCGGTGTTTCCAGATCCGAACAGGTTGGTCTCCGAACCCCACAAGCCGGGGGTCATCATGCGCTCAATCACCACGGGGAGACCCGGAGCAGATTCCCAGGTGAGGGTTGGGTTGCCGCCACTGGTCGCGATCGACAGGATTGCCGGGGCGGGAAGGGTGGACAGCTCCGCGGTGGGGTGGGCGTTGATTGTGCCGAGCCATTGGTTGGTGTTGGCGACATACAGCTTCGATCCTTCTTCCAGGTAGATGTGGCCGTTTCCCTCGAGATTCCATAGATATACCGACCCTAGAATCAC
>CBFGVE010000214.1:0-5207 GCA_965651915.1 uncultured bacterium | reverse complement strand
AGTTGCTTCATGTTGCTCCTCATTGTCGCCGCCGCCTGCCTGGCCTGGATGCACTCATTGGACAGCGCTTCAACCCCGCCATGCTCGTGGCCGAAAAGTCGAGCGCAGGCGACGAGTTGTAGCGGTGTCTCCGCGAGACGCATGCCGCTCGCGGAGCGGCCCCCACAGCCGATCAGCGCGACTGCAGGGCCTTTACCACCTCGTAGAAGGCCCGCTTCGGCTGGCCCTTTCGGTCGAAGAGGAGCGGATAGTCGGTGCGCCCCACAATGGGCCGGTAGTTTAGCCACGAGTCGGCATCGGTCACGCACCAGAAGGTCACCCGGTCGATCTTGTCGGCGTGCTTTACGAAAAGGCGGAAAAGCTTGCCGTAGGATTCGGCATGCTGGGCGTAGACCTCGGGGGGCAGCCCGTCGGCGTAGGGATTCAGCTCCTGCTTGAAGTCCACAATCTCGTTGATGTCCTGGTCCACGAATTTCCAGGCGGCGGGAAGAACCGAGATGTCCACTTCGCTGAACGACACCCGGAGCCCCGCTGCAGCGAAGGCCTCTATGCTACGTTCGACATTGGCGAAGTCCGGGGTGATCGTGAAGAAGTGGCCCTGCATCCCAATCCCGTCGATCCGCACGCCCGCCTTTCGCAACCGGCTGACCAGCTCGAGGGTTGCCTTCCGCTTGTCCGGCAGGAACATGTGGTTGTCGTTGTAGAAAAGCAGGGCGTCGGGATCAGCCTCGGCGGCGAAGCGGAAGGCCAGCTCAATGTATTCCGGACCAATGATCCGCTGCCAGGGAGAATTGTTGAACCTGCCCCGCCCGTCTATCGCCTCGTTCACCACGTCCCACTGCTTGATCCGGCCCTTGTAGCGGCCCACCACGGTGTGGATGTGGGTGCGCATACGCTCGATGAGCTGTTCGCGGGTCACGTCCTTGAAAATCCACTCGGGGTCCTTCAGATCCCACAGCAGGGTGTGGCCCACCGGATAAAAGTTGCGCTTTTCGCAGTAGGCGACGAATGCATCGGCGTTCTCGAACTGGATGGGGCCAGGATTCCGCTGCAGGTGGCGCCATTTGAGCGCGTTCTCGGAGGTGGAGGTATTGGCGTGGTAGTCGATGATCGCGCGAAGACCCAGCTCGTCCTCCCTCGACTCATGGGCCAGACGGTCGCTCAACGACATGCCGATGAGAAACCGGCCGCCCGCCAGATCGCGCAGGCGGGGAAGGGGCTCGGCCAGAACGGAGCTTGTCGGCATCGCTAGCAGTAGAAGGAGTGCGGAGAGTCTTCGAATCATGGCGCGGCCTTTCCGGGTAATGGATTGAAGCGCCATATTCGACCACTTTTAATACACTTTCTATAGCATATTTTAAACACACGACCGATAGTCCTAGTGCTTTCCAAAGGGCCGTATGCTGACCAGCTCAGGAAACTCCGCTTGAAGGGCGGGGGCCGAGGCGTCCTCGTAGAGCAGCTTTAGGTTGGGTCCGGCGTCCATGGTGAAATAGACCGGAAGTCCGGCGGCGCGCAGCGCCCATATCCGGTGCATCATCCGCACGCTGTCCTCGGTCCAGTAGACCACCGGGGGCCACGCCGCCGCCATCGTCGCGTGCATGGCGAGGGCATTCGATTCGGCGCTGCGGCCAAGCCGGTCGAAGTCGCGGGCCCGGATCGCCTCGCGGATATCGAGCAGGTCGTCGGACACTTTTTCCGGCCAGGCCCGGTAGAGCGCCGAGGTCGCCACGGTACGGTTCATCGCGTCGCGGCTGCCAATGGGCTTGGCCGCTTTTGAAACCAGCAACAGGCCTATGCGCAGACCGGGCCAGATCTCGGGGAGCGGCTCGGCGAAGCTGTCCATGCCGTCAGGGGCACTTCCCGCATGCCACTCCACAAATCCTTCGTACACCGACCTCGCCGCGCTGCCGCTGCCCATTCGGGCGAGAATCGAAAGCGCGCGGCGGTCGAGCCCCCAGCCGAACAGGTCGTCCAGAGCCCGAACCAGCGCAGCGAACCCGGAGGCCGAGGAAGCAAGCCCCGCCGCCACCGGCACCGTGCTGCGGGTGCGCAGGGCGAATTGGAAACCGGGCTCGGGCCGGAACAGGTCGAGAAAGGCCATGGCCCGGCGCGTGAACGAGTGGTCCGGCGCAAGCGCCTCGCCGTTCAGCCAGACCTCGTCGGATCCGGCGCGCGCGATCTCGGTCTCGGCCCCCAGCTCGCCGAGGGATACGGAAAGGCTGGAGGTCACGGGCAGGTTCAATTCGGCATCGCGCTTGCCCCAGTATTTGCAGAGGGCGATGTTGGCCGGTGCCGAGGCCCGGCCTGCGGACCTGGGTACGGAGGGGCGTCCAGCCAGAAGAATGTTCACGCACTCTTTACGGTTCAAGACGGACTCCGTGGTTGGAAATGGAAATGGGAATGATTTCGCCGGGAAGCTCGGCATCTTCCGGCAGCTCGCCCCAGGCGAGCACGCAGTCGCCGAGTCCGGAGCCAGAAATTTTTACCGCCTTGACTGAGGGCAGCAGCCGCAGGGCGGCAACGATCTCGGCCAGGCGCTCGTCGCAGACTCCGAGTTTCTCCATGTAGGCCTGCCCTCTTTCCAGGCAGGCGGCGAACTCGGCCAGTCGGCCTCCGCGCAGCGCGGCAAAGCCCCGGGTGGAGAGCGCGCCCATTTCGGCATAGAGCCCGGCGAACCCATCGGGCTGCTGGCGTGACCGCTCCGCCACCTTGCGGATCACGTCGGGCGTGGGCGTCTTGTAGCCGCAATAAACCAGCGCGACAGGATGCCCCACCGGCATCGAATCCAACTCCAGCGGTTCCGCCCGGTAGCAGGTTATGCCACCGAGCACCGATGCTGCCGCGTCGGCGCCCGAGCCTGAGCCCTGGACCGAGCGGATGACCCGGCGGGAGGCAAGCAGGAGTTCGCGGGCGTTAAGCGTCTCCCCTCGCCACCGCCGTATCGCCGCCAGCAGGGCAACAGTCACCGCCGCCGAGGAGCCAAGGCCAACGGTGTGGGAAAACTCCGAGGAGATCCTAAGATCCACTCCGCCGGGAAGGGCTTCGCCCTCGCTTCGCAGCGCTTCGAGAACGAAAAAGAACGGGGGCTTGGGGTCCAGCTCGTCAAGCGAGGTGTCGAGTTCACCTAGCGCGGACACGATGGTCACGCGGCGGTCGGCCCGGGGATGCAGGGCGACATGCATGCGGCAGTCGGCTGCAGCGACTAGGGCAGGCTGGCCATGGAGAACGGCATGCTCCCCGAGCACCATGAAGCTGCCCGGAGCCGAAGCCCTAAAGAATACAGGTGCCGGCATTATCCAGGCCTCCCTCCAACTGAACGTAGCCATGCCGCTCGACAATCGGGGCGAGGGATTCACCGCCCAGCGCGATCACCATGCCGCCTCCGGCGCCGCGGACCGCGCCCGCGCCGCAGACCTTCGCACTGCCGCCAGCAGCCTCGATTTCGGCGATGAATTTCTTCACCGGTTCAGGCACCACGCCAATGTGCTCCAGCAGGCGCTGGTTCTCGCGCACCGCCGATCCAACGGCACCGGCATCGCCCGCCTGCAACGCGGACCGCATCGCATAGGTGACCTGGGCGAAGGCGTCCCACAGCTCCTCGTTTCCGAGATAGCGGTCGCGGACCCGCGCGACGCATTCTCCGGTAGGCGACACCGGCTGGCCGGTATGGATCAGCGTGAAAGCCGGGAGGGTCAGCTCCTCGGCCTGCACCCGGCCATCCTGGAACAATGCGCAGCCGCCATGCAGGCACATGTGTACATCGACCCCGCTGGGCCGCCCATGCTGGGTGCGCTCGGCCGCCATGGCCAGTTCGTACAGCCCGGCCCGGGTGGGCCGCCCCCCCTTTGCCGCAGCCAGCCCGGTAAGCAGCGCCGAGGCGACCGCCGCCGAGGACCCCATGCCACTGCCCAGCGGAATGGCCGACTCGATGGAGATCGCCAAGGGACGCAGACCGAGCCCGAAGGCCTCCTGGCCTACCGCAAGGGTGTAGTCTAGAAAGTCGCCGGCGCCATCCAGTACGTCACCGATAGTGAGCCGACCTTCGAGAAACGCGGCGTAGCGCTCTTCGACCCCCACGCGCAGAGCGGGGAGTCCGGCAGGGTCGGCCACACGGATCTCGCCCAGATCGGGGAAGCGCAATTCCCATCCGGGAGTGGTGGACTTTCCGACCGAGACCTCGACAAAGCGGTCCACCGCCATTGCCAGCGCGGGACGTCCGTGGGACACGGAATGCTCGCCACTGAGAATCAGCTTGCCGGGGGAGCGGACCCGGACGCCAGGATGGAATTCGGCGGAAGACATGCCCAGAGCATGTACCGCAAAACCCACCCCAGCGCCACGCAAAAACACTTTTGCTCCGCAATAGGGTTGACAGCGGGCGGCAGCGACTTAAGCTGGTTTGTTACATCCTACCAGCTAGGGGAGCCGCGAGTGCGGCTGAGAGGCGCCTTAGGGCGCGACCCTTGGAACCTGTTTGGGTAATGCCAACGAAGGAAAGCCGCCATGACTGAAACGTCCGGCCGTAGCGACTACGGCGAATTCTTCCCCCGCTCCCGCAAAGTCTACTCCACCGGGAGCCGGCCCGACCTCCGGGTCCCCTCCCGCGAGATCGACCAGAGCCCCACCCACGACGCCATGGGACGCGTCACCGAGAACCCACCCCTCCGGGTCTACGACCCCAGCGGCGCGTGGACCGATCCCGACCTGGCCCTCGACGTGAAGACCGGCCTGCCGGCCCTGCGCGCCGACTGGATCCGCGAGCGCGGCGATGTCGAGGAGGTGGCCCCGCACCGCGTACGCGACGAGGACGATGGTGTGCGCGGCTCCGGCGACCGCATCCCCTTCCCCGGGCTCGCCCGGCCAGTTGTCAAGGCCCGCGGCGGCGCCGCCGTCACCCAGCTCGCCTATGCGCGGCGCGGCATCATAACGCCCGAGATGGAGTACATCGCAATCCGGGAAAACCTCGGACGCGCCGAGGCGCTTAAAACATCCTACGAGACTCGGGCAGGCGCACCGCTCGGCGTGGCCCAGACGGGCCCGACCAACGTGATGAACCACCAGCATCCGGGTCGCCCGCTAGGCGCCCGAATCCCCCGGGTGATCACCCCGGAATTCGTCCGCGACGAGGTGGCCGCAGGCCGGGCGATCATCCCCGCCAACATCAACCATCCCGAGCTGGAGCCGATGATCATCGGCCGCAACTT
>CBFGVE010000213.1:0-5229 GCA_965651915.1 uncultured bacterium | reverse complement strand
CAGGTCGTTGGGAAACTCAACTTCGGAGTCTGCAAGCACCCGCTGGTACCAGGCGAACAGCCGGCTGTAGAACTCCTTGGTCAGCTTTTCGACCGAGAAGGCCTCTTTCAGCTTGTCGAAACTGGCCCAGGGGAGGGCGCAGCGGTCGCGGAAGGTCTTGTTGGGCTGGCCCGCCTCGACATAGAAGCTCAGCCGGCGCACTGCGCTCCAGACCAGTTTGGTGCCTTCGGCCCGTCCATGGACCAGGCTCAGCCGGAAATTGCCCTGGTCGTCGTGGAAGACGAACAGTCCCTGGGTGAGCACTCCGCCCAGGCCGGGCGCCGGGTTGGCCATGGCCTCGTCGAGCGCCTTGCGGGCGAACTTGAACTGGCGGTTGCGGCTGCTGCGCTCACGCAGGGTCTCGCCATCGGGCAGTTGGGCGGAGGCGACGAGCAGGGGCAGGTTGGCCCCGCCGGGGCCGGGGAGCGTCTTGACGAAGCCGAGTTGCCGGGTTTCTGACCAGGAGGTGTCGCCCAGGTGGGCCAGGGAGCGCCGCGACTCGGCGAAGGACGGGAACTTCCCGCGAAGCCATTGGCAGAAGACGTCGCATTCAAACCCGTCGATTAACTCGTCCGTCATGGTAGGGGTCCTCGATGGTGGCGCTGCGGCAAGTGGGTGCTGGATCGAAAAAAGCGCACTGAAAGTGGCTTTCATCTACTTCGTTGAGGGCTTCAGGTCAAGGGGAAAGGGCGGGGGTGGGGGTGGGTGTGCGGAAACTTGACAAGTTCGGCTTGGCGGGCATTATTTCGCCCTTGTTTTTCCGCCGGGCTCCTGTCGGGGGTCGGCTCCACCCTTCATACCGAGGAATACGCCATGTCCAAGAAAACCTGCAAGTTCAAGACCGAGGTCCGCCAACTGCTGGACCTGGTCATCCATTCCCTCTACTCCAAAAAGGAGATCTTTCTGCGTGAGCTGATCTCCAACGCCTCCGACGCGATCGACCGCGCGCGGTTCGAGGCGCTCACCGCCGGCGGCGCCGAGACCGAGTGGAAAATCCGCATCGTGCCCGACCGCGAGGCGAAAACGCTCACCATCTCCGACAACGGCATCGGCATGACCGCCCAGGAGATCCAGGACAACATCGGAACCATCGCCAACAGCGGTACCCGCCGCTACCTGGAGCAGCTTCAGGAGGCGAAGGATAGCGGCAGCCCCGAGTTGATTGGCCAGTTCGGCGTAGGCTTCTACGCCGCCTATATGGTGGCCGACAAGGTCACGGTGGTGAGCCGCAGCGCCCGCGCGGGCGAGCCTGCCGTGCGCTGGATTAGCTCGGGCGAGTCCTCCTATACCCTTGAGGAAACCGAGCGGGCCGAGCCGGGCACCGACGTGACGCTCCACCTGCGCGAGGACCAGCAGGAGTTTCTCGACGAGTGGCGCCTCCGCCAGGTGGTGAAGGCCTATTCGGACTACATCGCGTTTCCCATCGTCATGCCGGTGAAGCGCACCAAGGACGAAGTCGAGACGGTGGAAGAGGAGACCCTCAACTCCCGCAAGGCGATTTGGCGCAAGAGTAAGGGCGAGATCGGCCCCGAGGAGTACAAGGAGTTCTACCATCACGTCAGCCACGACACCGGCGAGCCGCTGGAGACCGTCCACTACCACGCCGAGGGCGCGACCGAATTCCGGGCGCTGCTGTTCATTCCCGCCAAGGCGCCGATGGACCTGTTCATGCCGCGCGACCATCACGGCGTGCACCTCTATGTGAAGAACGTGTTCATCACCGACCAGTGCAAGGAGCTGCTGCCGGAATACCTGCGATTCGTGCGCGGTGTGGTGGACTCTAGCGACCTGCCGCTGAATGTCTCCCGCGAAATTCTTCAGGACGACGCCATCATCCGCCGCATCCGCAAGAGCATCGTCGGCAAGGTGCTCAACGTGCTGGCCGAGCTGAAGGAGAAGGAGCCCGAGAAGTTCCTCGGTTTCTTCAAGGCCTTCGGCACAGTGCTTAAGGAGGGCATACACTCCGATTTCGAGAACAAGGACAAGCTCAAGGATCTGCTGCTCTTTCCCTCGACCCGCACCGACAAGGACGAGCTGGTGTCGCTCAAGGACTACGTGGGCCGCATGGCCGAGGGCCAGGACGCGATCTACTATCTCACCGGCGAACATCTCGAATCGATGACCCACGCCCCCCACCTGGAGGCTTTCCGCGCCCGCGAGATCGAGGTGCTGCTGCTCGCCGATCCGATCGACGACTGGGTGGTCCAGGGGCTCAACGAATACGAGGGCAAGTCGTTGAAGCCGGTGGACCGCGCGAATCTCGAAGGACTGGGATCCAGCGAAGAGCGCGAGAAGGCGAAGGCGGAGATCGACGAGGCGGCGAAGAAGTATGCCGCCCTGCTGGAACGGGTGAAGGAGTCGCTCAAGGACGAGGTCGCCGATGTGCGGCTTTCGCCCCGGCTCAAGGAGACGACCTCCTGCCTAGTGCGCGACGAGCATGCGCTCAATCCGCACATGGAGCGCCTGTTCCGCTCGATGAACCCCGACATGCCCGAGAGCAAACGCATCCTCGAACTCAACCCGTCTCATCCCCTGCTCGACCGGATGCAGTCCATGCTCGGCGACGAGAGCGCCGCCGACCGCCTGGGCGAGTATATCGACCTGGTATATGACCAGGCCTTGCTTGGCGAGGGCGCTCCGGTGCGCAACCCGCAGCGCTTCGCCAGCCTGGTGAGCCGCCTGATGGTCGCGGCCTCGTAGCGCGACGGAGCGCGAGGGGGGCAATCGGTACGAATAAGGAACGACCCATGACTGAGGCACGCAGCGACATTATACCTGCTGAGCGGATCGAGGGAATGATCCTTCAACTTCGCGGGCAGAAGGTCATGCTGGACAGGGATCTGGCGGCTTTGTACGGGATTGAAACCAAGGTGCTGAAGCGGGCGGTGAAGCGCAATAGCACGAGGTTCCCTGACGATTTTATGTTTGTCATGACCCAGAAGGAACTCGCAGATTGGAGGTGCCAATTTGGCACCTCCAATGGCGATCGAATGGGGCTGCGCTACCCGCCAATGGCGTTCACGGAGCAGGGCGTCGCCATGCTGTCGAGCGTGCTGAGCAGCGAGCGCGCGATTGCGGTTAACATCGCGATCATGCGGACCTTTGCCCGGCTGCGGCATTTCTTGGCCTCGCACGCCGATCTTGCTCGCAAGCTCGATGATCTGGAGAGGACGTATGACGAGCAGTTCCGGGTGGTCTTCGATGCGCTGCGGGAACTGATGAGTCCGCCTGAGCCTCCCAGACAGCAGATTGGTTTTGGTGTGCGCGAGCGACGAGCCGCGTATCGGACCCATTCGGGACGGGAAACCGTAAACCGAGGCAAATGAACGCAAATGGTTAGGGTGTTTCCCGCTCTCCGAGACGGTGCTTCTGGATGAGCCGGTAGAGGGTGGCGCGGTCGATGCCTAGCTGCTCGGCGGTCTGCTGCTTCTTCCATGCGTTCTCGTCGAGCTTGCGCAGGATGAAGGCGGCGGTCTGCTGGTCGAGGAAGCGCTCGAGGGTTTCGGGGGTGCCTGCGGCTGGCGGCGGTGCGTCGCCCATGGCGAAGTCCGCAGGCTCCAGCCGGGCGTGCTCCGCGAGCACCACCGCGCGTTCGACGCAGTGGCGCAGCTCGCGCACGTTGCCCCGCCATTCCTGGCGGGCGAGCCATTCGGCGGCTTCGGCGGAGATTTCGTGGGCGGGGCCTCCGTAGTCCTGTCGGAACTGGTCGAGAAAAGCTGTGGCGAGGGGGAGGATGTCTTCGCGCCGCTCCCGGAGCGGCGGGAGGTGGATAGGCACGACCCGCAGACGGTAGTATAGGTCCTCGCGGAAGTTCCTGGCCTCGACCTCGGCGGCGAGGTCCCGGTTGGTCGAGGCAATGACGCGTACGTCCACGGCGACTCGGCGGTTGCCGCCCACGCGCTCGAACTCGCGTTCCTGGAGTACCCGCAGGAGCTTGGCCTGGAACTCGCGGCTGGTCTCGCCGATCTCGTCGAGAAAGAGGGTGCCGCCATCAGCCTCCTCGAAACGCCCGCGCCGGGCGCTGGTTGCGCCGGTGAAGGCCCCCTTCTCATGGCCGAACAGCTCGCTCTCCAGCAGGTTGGCATTGAAGGCGGCGCAGTTGCAGGAGACGAGTGGAAACTCGGCGCGAGGGCTCTGGTAGTGGATCGTTCGTGCGACCAGTTCCTTGCCGGTGCCGGTTTCGCCGGTGACGAGCACGGTGCTGTCGGTTCGTGCGACCCGGCGGATTAATTCGTGAATCTCCCGCATTCGCGGGCTATCCCCGAGCAGGCGCGCCCCGCCGCGGCCGAGGGTGGCGATCTCACTTCGCAGCCGCGAATTCTCGCGCTGGAGGCGCCCGTGCTCCACCGCGCGGGCAAGGAGCAGGCGCAGCTCCTCGGGCTCGGGGGGCTTCAGGACATAGTCGAAGGCGCCCGCCCGGATGGCGTCCACCGCCGACTTCACCGAGCCGTGGGCGGTGAGCAGCACCACCGGCAGGGTGGGGTGGGACTGCCGGACTGTTTGCTGGAACTCGAGGCCGGACATGCCCGGCATGCGCACATCGCACAGCACCACGTCGGGAAGTTCCTCCCGGAGGCAGCGGAGGCCATCCTCGGCGGTGGGCGCGGTGCGGACGCTGTAGTCCCAGTCCTCGAGCATGGATTCGAGCGCCATGCGGATGATCGCGTCGTCGTCGATGATCAGGGCAAGGTGATGCATGGGCCCATGCTACTCGCTGGATGCCCGGGGGTGAAGCAGAAAGGTGGTCCGCCGAGCGGGGCTGGCGGCGAGTTGGTCTTTGCATTGCTGCCGGTGTACCCTATACTCGCGGCCTTTCCCGGAGCCCCTGTGCCGGGCATGACGAGGAGAATGGCTATGGAAAACGCATTGAATTTGAGCCCGCGGCAGCGCGCGACGATCGCGGCCGCGCTGACCCTCGCGGCGGTGGTGCTGCTGGTCTCGGTGGTGGCGGTGCTGCTGTGGGGGCTTTCGCGCTTCGTGGCAACCTTCCACAGCGTACTGATGCCACCGGTCGTGGCCGGCGTACTGGCCATGCTGCTGCGCCCCTACTACAACTGGCTCCACCGGCTGTGCCGGGGGTCGCGGACCCTCGCCCTAATTTTATTTTTCGTATCCGCCTTTGCGCCGATCATCGGCCTGGTTTGGTTTTTCGCCCAGTTCGCGATCGAGCAGGTTCTCGCCATGCTGCGC
>CBFGVE010000212.1:0-5233 GCA_965651915.1 uncultured bacterium | reverse complement strand
CGCCGAGCGAGGTGCCGTTGCCCGACAGGAATTTCGTGGTGGAGTGGACGACCACGTCGGCTCCGAAATCGAAGGGTCGCTGGGCGAGCGGCGTCATGAAGGTGTTGTCCACGAAGCTAAGCGCGCCGTGCTCGGCGGCGATGCCGCAGACCGCTTCGAGATCGACGAGGTTCAGCAGGGGGTTGCTCGGGGTCTCGATCCAGATGCCCCGGGTGTTGGGCCGGAGCGCCTTGCGGACCTCGTCGGGGTTGCGCATGTCCACGAAGGACACGTCGATTCCACGTTCGGGCAGCACCTTGGTAAAGAGGCGGTAGCTGCCCCCGTAGAGTTCGCGACCGGCGATAAGATGGGAGTTTGCGCCGAGGAGGTGGACAGCCGTGGTGGTGGCGGCCATTCCGCTGGCGGTGGCGGTGCAGCCTGCGCCGCCTTCCAGCTCGGCGAGGCATTCTTCGAGGCTCTGCCGGGTGGGATTCGCGGTGCGCGTGTAGTCGGGTCCGGCGGTGACGCCGGGGGCGATGAAAGCGAAGGTCGAGGACGCATAGATGGGCGTGGTGACCGAATTGAATTCGCTGTCCTTGGCGACCCCGGTGTGGACGCAGGAGGTGGCTTCGCGGGTTTTTATGCTGTTCATGCGGCGGGTAAGGGGTTGGGGGTTAGCGTGGGGGAGGTTCGGAGCACTCGGCCAGCCTGCGCTGGGCGATGGGAGTGAGGTTGGCGAGGATCGCGAGCTGGATCACGATATAGAGGATGAGTCCGAAGGCCAGTCCGGAAATGAAGCCGTAGGAATGGAGGCCCACGCCCAGCAGGTTTACGCCGAGCCAGGCGATCATGACGATGATGATGCCGAACGCCGCCCCTGCGGCCATGCCGACATCGCCGATCATGCGGGCGAGCTTGGCGTGGAAGAGCACCGAGCACCACAGCACGATGAGCAGGGCGCCGTTCTCCTTGGGGTCCCAGCCCCAGAAGCGGCCCCACGATTGGTCGGCCCATACGCCGCCGAGCATGGTCCCGAGGAAGGAGAAAATGAGTCCGAAGCCGAGCACCCCGAACAGGGCCCGCTTGAGCGAGCCGAGCAGTTCCGCCTTGCGGGGCGCGAAGCAGCAGGAGAGCAGGTAGACGTGGCCGACCAGCCCGGCGAGCACGCAGCCCGCATAGCCCATGGTGATGGTGAGCACGTGGGTAGTGAGCCAGAAGTTCGAGCTGAGCACCGCGACGACCTTGCCCATGGTGTCGCCCTCCGAGGAGAAATAGTTTGCGATCAGCATGAGGGAGATGCCGCAGAACGAGGCGGTGAGTACGCCGAGCGACCGGCGCTGGAATGCCTCGACGATTAGCCCGATGACTACGCCCACCCAGGCCACGAAGAGGAACGTGGCGTAGAGGTTGGTCACAGGTGGGCGGCCCATGATGATCATGCGCAGGACGATGCCTGCGGTGTGGGGGATGAACGCGAGCAGGGTGAGCGATGCCGCGGCGGCGAGGAAACCGCGCGAGAGCGCATTGGGCCGGGTGAAATCGGGCCGGGAGAACAGCGCCCCCAGCGCGGCGAGGAAGGCGAAGGTGTAGAGAACCTTCGACCAGAAGAAGAGGTTCAGCTTGTTGAAGACCACTTCGAGCGAGGTCCACCGCAGGTCCCGGTCGCCGGGGAGGCGGCTGTTCACGAAGAGGGCGAAGTCGCGGCAGGTGCGGTCGAAGGTCTCCTGGTCGCCGCGCCGGTAGGCTTGGGCCATGTCCTGGAGCATGACGATTGCGTTGCTCACTGCCTGGTCGCGGAGCTGGATGGAGATGCAGTCCCAGGCCGAGAGCCAGTGCTCCTCGCCGTGGGCCGAGCTGGGAATCATTGCGAAGCGCAGCCCCTGGTAGCGGCGCGACCACTCGAACAGAGCGCGGGATACGCGGAAGGCCTCCTGCTCGACCTCGGACCACTCGGCCTGGGGCTTCGCGGCGAGGCCCTCGATATGCGGATGCAGCAGGGCGCCCCGGCGGTGGAGGTCGAGGTAGCTGAATTCGGTCTGGTCGGCAGGCAGGCCGAGACTGGCCCGCAGCTCGGGGCTTTCGATGATGAAGGGGTGGCCGGGAATGCCGAAGCGCACGCTGTGGGTCAGCTCGAAGAACTCGTTCAGGTTCACATAGAGACGGAGCAGCTCGCTATCGACCCGGGTCCGGTCCTTCTCCTCCATCTCCGACGCCTTGCGCGACAGCTCGTCGAACTTGATCCAGGAGGCCTCGATGCTTGCCGCGCTGTGTCGCTCGCGTTCGTCGGTCTCGATGCCGAGCGCCTGCGCGGTCTCGGGGTCGTTGATGAGGAAGATAGCATCCTCGCGCACGGTCTCGGGCGCGAAGAGGGTGCGGGCCAGCCATGCGTAGGCGGGTTCCTTGCCGACCCGGCTGCGGCCACTGATCTGCAGCAGCTTCTGCCGGGCGAAGCTGTCCATGGGCATCTTGCGTCCATTGTTCAGCACGGGAATGCGGCGGAAGGCTTCGAGGTCGAGGCCGTGAAGCAACTCTCCGGCAGCATCGGCGGAATCGGTGGGCGCCGGCTCGGCCGCCTTCTCGTAGGCGAGGGCGGGCAGGGCGAGGACGCAGAGGAGGGCGAGGAGCCGGTTCACGCGCCACCTCCCTTCAGCTCGCGGCGTGGCCGGACCATTTCGAGCAGGAAGTGGATGATCAGGCCGATGACGGTAATGCCGGTGGCGATGTAGGGCACGAGCTGTCCATGGTTGCGGGTGACGGCGAAGGTGGAGACCTCGCGGCCGTCGTTGCCGTCGGCGTAGGAGGCCTGGAAAAAAGTGAAGCCCACGTAGCGGAAGGGCCGGTTCATCTCGACCGACACTTCGCGCTCCAGCTCGTGGGCGGTGACGTCGATGAGGCTGGAAAAACTCTTGGGAATCGTGCTGTTGGGCTCGAACTCCTTGCGGAAGTCGAGCAGCTTGACCAGCACGGGCAGGGGGATGCGCCGCTTGCGGAGCATGACGAACCACTGCGCCCCCTGGGATTCGATCATGACCGGTCCGGGATCGCCGCCGAAGAGGATGATCTGCCGCTGGCTGCCGTCGGCGAGCTGCGCGGTCAGGCGGGCACCGGGCATGAGGGCCTCGGGCTCCTTGCCGCCAGGGGCGGGGTCGATGCGGGTGATGCTGGCGGCGTTGAGGATGGAGGCACCGTCGGGGATGTCGGGATCGCGGAAGGCCCGGACGTTGGGGTGGTAAGTGTGCACGAGCAGCGAGAAGCCTGCCTGGTCGAAGGGGAGCTGGTCGCCGGTTTTCAGCGCGTCGGCGTCGTAGGCGTGTACCTCGCGCATCGGCCGGCTGCCTTCCCACACCGCGATTTCCCACTGCTTGTAGGAAGAGGCCACGTTGGAGGCGTCGCCCTCGGTCAGGGTGAGGAAGCCCTCCTCGGCGGTGAGGTGGGTGACCCAGCCGCCCGCGAGCATGAGGAGCAGGCCGAAGTGGATGAGCACGATGCCGCTGCGCCGCAGCCCGTACTGGAAGTGGATCATCATGCTCGTGAACAGGTTGATGAACAGGAGCCAGAGGATGGTCATACCGCCCGGAATCGCGAGCGGGATCCAGCCGATGGCGCGGGACAGCGCGTTGGGAACCTCCGGCGTGTACCAGCGGCCGATGGGCGGGGTGAGCCACGAGTAGTAGAACTCCTCCTGGGCGGCGTGCAGGCCGTGGTCCACCTGGTAGGTCGTGCCGAAGAAGACGATGACCATCAGCAGGACGAGCGTCCAGACGGCGAGCTTGAGGGAGGTGAGCAGCCCGAGGAAGCGGGCGAGGTAGTAGTAGGCGGTGTTCACGGTCAGTAGCTCGCGGGGGCGGATTGAGGGGCGGCGGAGGAGGTGTGCAGCGACTGGCAGAGGGCGACGAAGCGCTCCCGCTCGCGGGCGATCAGCCCGTGGCTGCCGGTGAGCTTCACGAAGACCGTCTGCGAGCCCATGGGCAGGAAGGCGGCGAGGGTCGAGGGGGTCGAGGGCTGCGGGCTGGGGATCAGCAGGCCGAGGTCGGCGATCTCGGCGGTGCCCAGCGGCATCTCGACGCGGGGCATCTCGGCGAGGAAGCGTTCCAGCGCGGCGGGCGCGGCGTGCTGGTTGATCTGGCCGAGCCAGCGGACGATGTTGTCGGCACGGGTGCCGGCCATGCCGCCGAGGATGATGATGGTACACTCGGCGGAGGCGCCCTCTCCCGCTTCGGGATCGGGCAGGGTGAAGGTCGCGCTGCGCATGCCGCTGGCGGGTAGCTCGGTCCAGCCTTCGGGTGCGGTCCATGCAAGCGCGGCAGCGGAGGCCGCCGGGGCCGCCGGGACAGGAGGGGTAGGAGCGGGGTGGTCGTGGTTTTCGCCGGGGCCGTGGTTGTGCCCGGCGTGGGGGTCGGCCGCGGGAGGCTTGGATTCGGTGAATGTGACCTCGTGGTACACGCGCTGCTCGGGACCGGGTCGGCCGCAGCCGGCCAGGGCGAGCGCGAGCACCAGGACTAGTTTCAGGGAGTGGGGCACACTCATGGGGAAACCTCGGAAAAAATGGTACGGCGGAATTGAGCGGCCAACATTATCCGGCTTGGCGGTGAATGCAAGCCCATGCGGTCAAAAAAGAGTCGCCTAGCCGAATTGAAACCGACCGTACCGGGCTGGAAAGACGTCGTGGGATAGTCCATAGTGTAGGCAAGGAGGAACCCATGAGCGAAACGGCCTGCACCACACGAGAAAAATGCCTGCCCTGCGAGGGTGGCATCCCGCCGCTGGGCGATGCCGAAATCCGGAGCGAGCTGGCGAAGCGTCCCGGCTGGACGCTGGAAGGCGGCCAGATTGTCCGCACCTTCACCTTCAAGAACTACCACCAGACGATGGCCTTCGTGAACGCCGTCGCCTGGATCGCCCACACCCAGAACCACCATCCCGAGCTGGTCGTGGGCTACAAGACCTGCCGGGTCAGCTACAGCACCCACGCCATCGGCGGGCTGTCGCGCAACGACTTCATCTGCGCGGCGGAAGTCGATGCGCTGCTCGCCTAGAAGGCCACGTTCCAAGGTTCGGAACTCCGGCGGGAGATATTATCCAAGCCTTGGAGGGTTTCGCGGGGGCCTTGTCCGAACCTTGGAAGGGTGTTAGGGTCGCGGCATGAACGAACTTGCCTCCGAAGCTGCAGGGCCACAGCGCGCCCGCTGGCCGTGGCTCCTGGCTGCCACTACGGTGGTGGCGGGGCTCGCGCTGACTCTTTGGGTCTCGGCAC
>CBFGVE010000211.1:0-5243 GCA_965651915.1 uncultured bacterium | reverse complement strand
GTTTAAGTCTCCAGATAAGGAAGACTTAGAGAAGTTTCGAGAGGCCGAGGAGAGGTTACGGCGCTTGCGGCCAAGGTTTATTCCTGAGGATTTAATTCCCAAGGGGGATGAAACGGATCGTCTTCACCGTTGGGGATATCAACATTACAGCGAATTGTTCAATTCCCGCCAGCTTCTAGGGCTTGAGTTGAGCTGTCGATGGATCGCCGAGTGCAAGGATGAGCGGGTGCGCGAGGCCTTGGCCACGAACCTCTCCGATTTACTACGATACCAGAACATGCTTTGCCGTTACGACGTCATGGCGTTGAAGTCATTGGATATATTTTCCGTGCACGGATTCCCCGTTGGCCTGATTCAGTGCGAATCCAACATTCTTGGAATAAGAGGAGCTAGAGGTGCTCCTGTTGGTAGTGGAGGGTGGTTCAATATCACGGAGAAATTTACCAAAGCTAAATTATACTGCGCTCGCCCGTTTGAGGTCGTGCACAAAGGCGCACGAAAAACTGAGTTTCCCATAAAAGGAGAATGGATTGGAACCTACCGAAACGGTTCGCATCCTCCGGAGCATAGGGAGGTGGAGCTCATATGCGGCGACGCGACGAAGATGAAGAACCGCCCAGATTTTGACGGTATCTTTACCGACCCTCCGTACTTTGGAAATGTTCAGTACGCAGAACTTATGGATTTCTGCTATGTTTGGCTGCGCAAGCTGGTTGGGGCTAGCCACCAGGAATTTTCGAGCACCACGACCCGTAATTCTGGGGAACTAACCGGCAATTTAAATATGGGTCGGGACCTTGCACATTTTACAGAGGGCTTGTCCTCTACATTCCGCAAGGCGGGTGGCCAGTTGAAGAAGGGCAGTCCTTTGGCTTTCACCTACCACCACAACAAGCTAGACGCCTACGTCCCGCTGGCGGTGGCTATATTGGATGCGGGCTTGACGTGTTCAGCATCACTGCCTTGTCCAGCAGAAATGGGCGCATCCATTCATATCAATGGAACGGGCTCATCCGTAATCGATACAGTTTTCGTCGCAAGGAAAACTGGTCGGGTGCCTCGGAAGTGGATCGTTTCCACGCCCAGTTCACTTGCCGCCTTGATTCAGGAAGAAATTTCACTACTCAGCGAGGGGGGACTCAAGGCTACCCAAGGCGACATCCGGTGCATAGCATTTGGTCATTTGACACGGTTGGCTATTTGGAACTTGCGGGAATTATGGAATCCAAAAGCTCCCGTACAGGATCGCATGAATCTAGTCCGAGAATGGTATCGCGATCATGGTCGACTCGAAGAAGTTCTAAGCGCTATGGCATCTTGTTTTTACAACGCCTCACCTCGCCAAGATTGGGCTGTACCAGATGTGATTCGTGAAACTCAGGAGATCTGCGATGAAGTTTCCTTTTGAGGCTGGTGAAAATGAAGTCCTGTCTGATCCAGCATCATTTGTGGACCTCGTCTTTTCCAGCCTCGCTTCCGATTTTTTATCCATGCCAAAGGGAGATGGGTTTCTAGACTACGCCGGCTTTGCTCGAGGGTACGAGATGTTGAAGAAGGCCTCGGAAGGATTTACTTTCTTCCCGCCAAAGGAGATTCTCGAGGTTTCACTTCAGCACCCTGTAGTGCTCATCGTACTGCGAGCCATTCTGGGCTTTACACCTCCTGAGTGGGCTTATATAGCTTCGAGTCGAACCACACTCGATATTCCACAAGGCGCAGCAAGATCCTTGGACCGACGCATCCGCTCGTCTCCATCACGTCCGCTAAACCCAGGCCCGACAACCCTAGCCCGAATTACCGCATTGGTGGAAACAGCTTGTGAGCTGGTTAAAGAGGGTTGTCCTCCCGTCCCATTGGACAGACTGCATCGCCTAAGTAAGGCGGATAGCCTAAAGGGATTGCAATCAGTTCGACAGTTGGCGGATCTTGGAGTGCCTTATGCGATGTTGCTATATGAACGCTTTCTAGGTAGGCCGTTTGCTGGCCATCGCGATTCAGTAAGCGAACTAGTTGGCGATGGCCTCGAATCAGCGATTGAAGAGGAATTGGTCAAGGCCGGGATAACGTTCAGAAAAACGAAGCGAGCTGAGCGTATTGCTGGTTTCGATCAGGCACCTGACTTCATTATCCCTGACGAATTTCATCCTCAAGTCATTATTGAGGCCAAGCTGACTGAGGATGATGGTACGGCTAGAGACAAGGCTACACGAGTAATTCGATTGTGTCAGATGGCGGACCAACACCGTCGCGAAGGCCTTGGTGGATACGAAGTAATTGCATGCTTGGCCGGGCGCGGCTTTGGTGTGCGCCGTGAGGACATGCGTCAGATGATCCTCCATACTAAAGGCAAAATTTTTACCCCAAAAACCTTGGATCGGTTAGTCGAGTGCACCTCGTTGTCATGTTTTAGGACCAGATAACTGGGGTTCGGTGCGAAGGGGCCACCCCAGGAGGCGCCGCGCCTCGACGAAATCGCCGGGCCTTCCTCGGGGACGACGCATGGCTTTCCTCCTTGGCGCTTGCCTGGACGGGAAGGCAACGCAGCAGGCACCAGCGTTCGTTGTTTTCCCTGCCCACATAGAGGATTCCCCTAGTCCGCGTGGTTTTTAGCGGTTTTTAATGGAAATCGCGGATCAGGGTGCTATAAACGAGGGCCAATCCAACCCCGTCCGCGCCTATGACCGAAGCGACAACCGACGTCAATCTTCTCGCCGCCTGCGGCATTGCCTTCCTGGCCGTGATGGTCCTTCTGAGTACCATGGCGGGTGTGATGAGCCTGCTCACCGTCCTGCTCGCTCCCCGCCGGGCCGCTGGCGCCGATCCCGCGATCGCCGCCCTGATTTCCACTGCCGTAGCCACCCACCTGCCGGGCGCCCGCGTGACCCGCATCGAGGAGATAAAGAAGCCATGATCTTCACCGACAAGCCGAAAACCATATCGGTCATGTTCACCCCCTTCCGCGACGGGCTGCAAAGCTCCTTTGGCGGCAAGGCCCGGCTTCAGGACATCCTCCCCGCGATGCAGGCCTCGGCGGCGGCGGGCATCCGCCACTTCGAGTTCGGCGGCGGCGCCCGCTTCCAGGCCCCCTACTTCTACTGCGGCGAGGATCCCTTCGTCTGCATGTCCAAGATGCGCGAGGCGGTCGGCCCCGACGCCGACCTCCAGATCCTCACCCGCTCGGTTTCCGGCGTGACCCTGACCACCCAGGGGCTCAAGGCGCTTGGGCTCCAGGGCAAGCTGATGAAGAAGCACGGGACGACGATCGACCGCAACTTCGATTTCATGAACGACGTCGACAACCTCGTCAAGACCGCCAAGCCCATCATCGATGCCGGCATGCACCACCAGGTATGCGTCGCCCTCATGGGCCTGCCCTTCCAGTCCGACAAGGTCCACACCGCCGACTACTATGTGAGCGTGATCAAGCGGGTGCTCGACAGCGGCGTGCGGGTGGACTCGGTCTGCATGAAGGATGCCTCCGGCACCACCGATCCCCGCACCTGCTACGAAACGGCCAAGGGCCTCAAGAAGATCATGCCCCCGGAGATGAAGCTCTGGCAGCACACCCACGACACCGCCTCCATGGCAGTCGCCTGCTACATGGCGGGCATCGCCGGCGGGGTGGACGGCATCGACCTCTCGGTGCGCCCCATGGCCTCGGGCACGGTTCAGCCCGACGTCCGCTCGATGTGGCACGCCCTCAAGGGCACCGGCTACCGCCTCGACATCGACCACGCCTGCATGGACGAGATCGAGTCGCTGCTCGACGAGGGGCTCAAGGACTACGAGTTCAACCCCATCACCACCATGGCCGACGCCCGCGTGGTGAACTTCCCCATGCCGGGCGGCGCGATTGGCCCCAACGTGCACATGATGGCCGAGGCGGGGATCATCCACCGCTACGGCGAGGTTCTCGCCGAGTTCCCGGTCGTGGTCGAGGCGGGCGGCGCCTGGACCAGCGTGACCCCGGGCAGCCAGCAGTACTGGCTCCAGGCCTTCAACAACGTGCTCCTGGGCCGCTGGAAGAAGATCGACCCCGGCTACGGCAAGTCGGTGCTCGGCTACTTTGGCCGTCCGCCCCTGCCGCCCTCGCCCGAGGTAGTCAAGGCCGCCTCCGAGCAGCTCAAGCTGCCTCCGTTCGAGGGCGACCCGCTGGAGAAGGCCCCCGACACCCTGGCCGAGGCCGAGAAGGCGATCCGCGAGCGGAATCTGCCGCTGACCGAGGAAAACATCTTCCTGGTCGCCGCCGCCATCGTCCCCGGCAAGAACATGGAGCTGAACGAGGGCATCCGCCTGCTCAGCGGAAAGGCCAAGATCGTGCTTCCGCTCAAGAAGAAGTCCGAAGCCGCCGCCCCGGCCCCCGCCGCCGAGGCGAAGCCGGCTGCGCCCGCGTTTTCCGGCCCGGTCACCACGACCTGCACCGTGCAGGAGGGGAACACGACCCGCAGCTTCCGCATCACCATCGAAGCCCCCGGCGGATCGGCGGCGGGTTCGGCCCCTGCGGCTGGTGCGCCGGCCCCGGTCGCCTCGCCGTCCGGCACGACGCACGGCCACGGTACCACCACGCTGGTCTACTCGCCCTTCGAAGGCAAGGTGGAGCTAGTCGAGATCAACGTGAAAATTGGCGACACCGTTCAGGAGGGCCAGATCGTGGCGGCGGTGGAGGCGATGAAGGCCAAGCACGACGTCAAGGCGCCCTGCTCGGGCAAGGTCGTGAGCATCCACGCCGACCTAGGCACCGAGGTGTCGGCGGGCAAGGCCATTCTGGAAATCCGGGACCTGTAACCGCCCCTGCGGCAGATCGGAAGCACCATCGATGGAAATCTGGCATAAACTAATGCAGGGCGTGGGCCTGTTCGAGCTTACGTGGCAGAACTGGGCGATGTTCCTCGTGGGCGGTGTGCTCATCTTCCTAGCGATCCGGAAGAACTACGAGCCGCTGCTGCTCATCCCCATCGGCTTCGGCGCGATCATCGCGAACCTTCCTCTCGCCGAGCTGGCCGCGTCCAGCGGGTTCAAGATGGAGGCGGGCGCCAAGGTCCCGATGATGCAGCTCATCTACAACGCGGGGATCAAGACCGAAATGCTTCCCCCCATCATCTTCCTTGGCGTGGGGGCGCTCACCGACTTTCGCCCGCTTCTCGCCCGGCCCATCACCTTCGTTCTCGGGGCGGCGGCGCAGCTCGGCATCTTCATCGCCGCGCTGGGGGCCTACTACCTCTTCAAGTTCACGCCCCAGGAGG
>CBFGVE010000210.1:0-5246 GCA_965651915.1 uncultured bacterium | reverse complement strand
AAAGGTCACGCTGTAACGATGGGTATGGGTAAAGGCAAGTTCGAGATCCTTGCTGCGGTAGTGGAGGATGGGATAAACCAGCTCGTCCTCCACGTCCTCCTCGACCAAATCCTTGATGCCGTCGTTGGAGACGAACACCTCTCCCTTGTACTGGATGCCCAGTCCGGCGTTCAGGTAGGTATAGAGCCGGATGCGGCGGTTGATGAATTCGGGCCTGAAGTCGACCTCGCCGAAAATCTCTGGGTCGGGCTCGAACTCGATCAGGGTGCCGTTCTTCTCGCTGGTCTTCCCCTTCTTTTCGCCGAGGAGGTTACCCTGGCTAAAACGGGCCTCGGCATACTCGCCGTCGCGGACGCTACGCACGAGGAACGCGGAGGAAAGCGCGTTCACCGCCTTGGTGCCCACGCCGTTTAGCCCCACGCTGAACTGGAAAACCTCGTCGTTGTATTTCGCTCCGGTGTTGATGCGGGATACGCAGTCGACGATTTTCCCGAGGGGGATGCCCCGCCCATAGTCGCGCACCGTGACCTTGCCGCCATCGATATCGAGATCGACCCGCTTGCCGTGGCCCATAATGAATTCGTCCACCGCGTTGTCCACCACCTCCTTGAGCAGCACATAGATGCCGTCGTCGTAGTGGCCCCCATCGCCAATCCGCCCAATGTACATGCCTGTCCGCTTCCGGATGTGCTCCAGGGAGGAAAGGGTTTTGATCTTGCTTTCGTCGTAGTTGTGGGCTTGTACCATGGAGAATGCCTGTGCCTGCGCGAGCGGGTTGTAAACCGGGGAAGCGAGCTTCCGGAAAAGGGTGCTATTACATGCCCCAGCCCCCACCCATCGTCAAGCCGTTTTCCGGCTAGCTTGCCAGGGAACAGGATACGCCCAGCCGGCGGAGGTCGCGGACGAAGCGCTCATCGGCCTGCGCGTCGGTGATGGCTTCCTTGAACGCAGTCCAGGGGGCCACAACGGTGAGGGCCTGGAAACCGATTTTGCTGTGGTCGAATAGGAGATAACCCTCCTTCGCGCGTTCAAGGCTGCGACGGCGAATCGCAGCCTGCTGGGCATTGCGGTCGGTGGGGCCCGCCGTTGGCGTTACACCCGCGCAGGAAATAAAGGCTTTATCGACACAGTAGAGATTGAGGTCGTCGACCGTCTGGGGGCCTTCGAGGGAAAGCGAGGCCCGGGAAAGTTCCCCGCCCGGCAGCACCACCCTTATCAGCTCCGACGCGGCAAGGCGGCGGGCCAGAAGGATGGAGTGGGTCACCACCGTAAGGGGTACCTCGGGCAGCGCCAGGGCAAGGTGCCACACCGTCGAGCTGGCATCGAGGTACAGGGTGTCTCCTTCACGAATCCGTCGCGCGGCCAGGGCGGCAATCGCCCGCTTTTCGCGCGGACTCTGGTGCTCGCGCTCCCAATAGGGCTGTTCGCGACCCGGCTTTTCGGCGCGAACCGCGCCACCGTGGCTTCGCACCAGCCGGCCCAGGGTCTGAAGCCGCTCCAGATCGCGGCGGATCGTTTCCTCGGTCACAGAAAACTGCTGGGCGAGGTCGGTGACCCGCACGCTACCCGAACGCTCGACGATAGAGACGATTTCCCGATGGCGCTGTTCCAAAAGCATACGGACACTCCTTCAGTTTGAAAGAGTCTGTTTAGCACTGTTTCCGCCCGATTGAAACTCACAAATCTAGAACCCCAACCGCTCCCCTGCCCTGCCCGTGGCGAATTTGGATCAGCGGTAGGGATCGGCGGCGTCGCGGAGGCCATCACCTAGGAAATTGAAGGCGAGCACCGTGGATACGATGGGCAGCACCGGCAGGAGCAGCCACGGATAGTTGGCAACGGCTTGCATGTGCATCGTATCCTGCAGCATAACGCCCCAGCTCACCACCGGCGGGCGGAGCCCCAGCCCCAGAAAGCTCAGCGCGGTCTCGCCGAGGATCATCGCAGGCACACTCAGCGTGAGCACCACGATGATGTGGCTGGTGAACCCCGGAACCAGATGGCGGAAGAGCACCCGGGAGTGGCTCGCGCCTAGCAGCCGGGCGGCGACGGCATAGTCCTCCTCGCGCAAGGCCAGAATCTTACCCCGTACCACGCGCGCGAGACCCGTCCAGCCCAGCAGGCTCAGTACGAGCGTAATACCCAAGTACATCACCAGCATCGGCCAATGGGCCGGCATGATCGCGGCCAAGGCGAGCCATAGCGGAAGCTGGGGGAAGGAATTGACAACCTCAATTGAACGCTGGATTAGATTGTCTACCCTCCCGCCCATGTAGCCTGAAATTCCGCCGATGACGATGCCTAGAACCGAGGTCAGCGAGATCGCCAGCAATCCGATCGACAAGCTGATACGCGACCCGTAGATGGCCCGGGTGAAAATGTCCTGGCCGTACTTGTCGCTGCCCAGGAAGTAGAATGTTGTCTCTTCTTGGGGTAGCCCGTCTAGAGAGGCTTTCTCCCAGTCGATTCCAAACAGGCGGCGCTCGGCAGGAAACAGCCCCATGAGCTTGTAGGGCTCGCCGCGCACGAAGAAACCCAGGGGCACGATCCGGTCCCCATTCGTCACGTAGCGCTTTTGAAACGTGATAGGATTGCGGTCCATGCTCAGCGACCTGACGTAAAGCCCGTTCTTTGGCGACCAGCGGGGAAGTTGCGGAGGCGCATAGAGGTAATCGAGGTTGCGGTACTGCGGGGTATGCGGCGCAAAGAATTCGCAGAACGCGGCGACGATATAGAGCGAGGCCAGGACATACATGGAGAAAACCGCGAGCTTGTGACGGGCGAACCGCAGGCGGATTAGCTGCCACTGGGACAGCGTACCCTTAACCGCGCGGTCGTCGCGCAGGTTCGTCTTGGCCGATTTGGGTGATGCCGACATTACTTGCCTCCTCCCGTCATACGAATTCGCGGATCCACCCACATCAGCAGTAGATCGCTGACCAGGGTGCCAAACACACTCAGCAGGCTGAGCACCATAAGCATCGATCCCGCCAGATACATGTCCTGGGTCATAAGCGAACTCAGCAGCAGCGGGGCCACGGTGGGAAGACTAAGCACGATCGCTACGATTGCCCCGCCGGACACAAGCTGGGGAAAAATCTGGCCGATTCCCGAGATGAAGGGGTTTAGGGCGAGGCGCACGGGATACTTGAACAGCAGTCCCATTGGCCTCATGCCCTTGGCGCGTGCCGTGGTCACATAGGGGCGCTTCAGCTCGTCCAGAAGATTCGCGCGCATGACCCGTATCATCCATGCGGTGCCGGACAGGCCGGTCACCACCACGGGCACCCAGATGTGCTTCATCATGTCGATGAACTTGCCCCAGGACCAGTTCGGCTGGGCGGAGTATTCCGCCGAGAACAGACCGCTGATCGGATTGTTAAACACCGCCCCGCTGATATACATCAGAATGAGGGCGAGCAGGAAGTTGGGGACGCACATTCCGATAAAGCCAATAAACGTGAATACGTAGTCACCTACCGAGTACTGGCGAACCGCCGAATAGATGCCGATGGGAATCGCCAGGGCCCAGGTGAAGATCAGGGTAAAAGAGGAGAGCGCCAGGGTTAGCATGATGCGGTCGCCCACAATATCGTTCACCATGCGTGAATCTTCCATAGAGCGGCCCAGGCTGCCCTGGACCAGCCCCTTGTCGCCGGGATCGAACGTGCGGAACCAGTAGAGCCCAAGCCAGCGGGCGAAGCGCTCGGGCATGGGCGCTTCCACATGGAAGAGTTCTCTTAGCTCCTCGATTTCCTGGATGGCCGCATCGTTTCCATCCATCTCCAGCTCGATGATGCGGGCTTCAATAAAATTGCCGGGTGGAAGCTGGATGATGGTGAACGTCACGATCGATATCGCCAGCATCGTTGGCACCATGATCATGATGCGGCGGCCGATAAAGGGGTGGCGGAGGATGGCGAGCACAACGAACAGTGCCAGCACCGCCCAGACAAGAAACCGGATGGTCTTTCCTGCGAGCTGGCCCGAACCACCGCTTGCCACGTCCGAAGGCGTCTCTCGCAATGACATGCGGGGATCCGGAGAAACCTCCTCGATGGCCCGCTGGATGTGAGCCCGAGCCCCGTCGGTATCGGTATGCTGGTCGAAAAAGTACGTTTCAATGCCGGCGTTGGCCGGGGTGCTGAAGATGTAGGTGGATACCGCATTGCGCGGGACATTGCGGAACCCGTTTTTAACTACGACGAGCTGGGGCGGCGGCGTACCGATGTTGATCGTCCAAACATTCTCGGCTGCGATGTCGAGAATCTCGCGGAAGGCCTCGATCCGTTGTTCCAAGGTATCGAGGGACTGAATCTCGGTAAACACATCGATAGCACGGCGCAGGGGATGGCCGGGTGGCGGGGCGATGGCGCCGGGGCTTTCGAGTGCCTTTGGATGGCCAACGTGGCCCCCGTCCTGGTACCAGCGAGCATAGCCCGGGGCGAAAAACGAGTGCTGGGCGGTCGGCACGTAGTTGCGAGGCTCTACCAGGGGGTTGAACTCGCCCGCCCCGGCCCAAACCGTCAAATCATGTTCCAATCCGCTCTGCAGGCGCTGCCAAAGCGAACGCGAGCGCTCCTGGATTTGCGCCCGGATGCCGACCTCGGCCCAGTCGCGCACTAGGAAATCGGCCGGTCCCAGCCCGGTGAAGTCGGTGACGTTCAGATCGAAGGTCATCCGGGTGCCGTCGGGGAAGGTCCGGTAGCCTTCCCGGTCGCGCTGGACGAGCCCGATCGAATCGAGAAGCTTGTTTGCCCGGTCCGGGTCGAACTGGGTGTAGCTGCTGAAGAGAGCCGGATGATGGAACGGCGACTCGCGGCCAGGATCGAGCTGGGCCGGCTCCGAGAGATCATCGTAGACCGCCTTGACGATCGATGCCCGGTCGATAGCCAGCGAGAGCGCCTGCCGGAACTCCTTTTTGTTCAGATACTCGTGCTTCCAGCGGGTTTCGGGCCGATCCGGGTGAATGCGGCGGTTCTGATTGGGGAAGACGCAGTAGACCGAGCGCTCCCCCTGGAACCAATGGTAGATGTCGTATCGTCCCGAACCACGCTGTTCCATGTAGAGGGTGTAGTCGTCGTTGCGCAAATGTCGCAACTGCATCGTCAGCTCCCCTGCCGCAGTGGTCGCGGCGATCATTTTATCGGAACGCAGATCCATGAGGATGCGGTCGACATAGGGAAGCTGGTTTCCCTCGGTGTCTACGACGTAGTAGTAGGGATTACGGATAAATTCGTATGGGG
>CBFGVE010000209.1:0-5255 GCA_965651915.1 uncultured bacterium | reverse complement strand
ACCAGCTTCCCTCCGTACATCACCCCCACGCGGGCGGCATGCTCGCGGACGACGCCCATGTCGTGGGTGATAAGCAAAACCGCCGTGCCGTTCTCGCGCTGAAGGGTGCGGATGAGTTCGAGGATCTGGGATTGAATGGTGACGTCGAGGGCAGTCGTCGGCTCGTCGGCGATCAGCAGCCTCGGCCGGCAGGCAAGCGCCATGGCGATCATCACCCGCTGGCGCATACCCCCGGAAAGCTGGTGCGGATAGTCCCCATAGCGCTGCTCGGGCTCGGGAATCCCCACCTCATCGAGCATCGCCACAGCGCGGCGGCGTACCGCCTCGCCCCGCAGGCGCTGGTGGATGCGCAGCACCTCGGCAATCTGCTGGCCCACCGTGAATACCGAGTTCAGCGCGGTCATCGGCTCCTGGAAAATCATCGAGATGTCGTTGCCCCGAACCCGGCGCATCTCCACCGGGGGAAGCGAGGAAATGCAGCGGCCAGCGAACCGCACCGCGCCCCCGGCCAGGTAGCCGGTGGGCCTCGGCAGCAGCTGCATGATGGCCAGCGCGGTGACGGACTTTCCGCAGCCGGACTCGCCCACGAGGGCGAAGGTCTCTCCCTCGCCCACCTCGAAGCTCACCCCATCGACCGCGCGCGCAGGACCCGCCCGGGTGTGGAAGCAGGCCTGGAGATGTTCAACCGATAGCAGCGCGCTCATCGCATCCTCAGCCGGGGGTCGAGGGCGTCGCGCAGGGCGTCGCCGAACAGGTTTGCCGGGAGCACAAGGCCCACCATGAACAGGAAGGCCGAAGCCAGCTTCCACCAGATCAGCGGCGAGCGGGCGAGTTCGAGCCGCGCATCGTTGATCATCATGCCCCAGGAGATTGTATCGATGCCCACGCCGATGCCCATGTAGGACAGCATCGCCTCGGCGAGGACGCGGCCCGAGAAGCTGAGCACCGCCGTGATCAGCACGATATGCATGACATTGGGGACGATATGCCGGGCCATGATCCGCAGGTGCGAGACGCCCATCGCGTCGGCGGCCTGCACATAGTCCATCTCCCGCAGCTTCATCGTCTCGCCACGGAGCACCCGGCAGAGGCCGGTCCACGAGGTGATGCCCATGATGATACAGAGCTGGGCGAGACCGGGATCGAAGATGATCATGAAGGCGACGATCAGCAGCACCGAGGGAATCGAGGCGAGCACGGTGTAGAGATACTGGATCACGTCGTCCACCCAGCGTCCGAAGTAGCCCGCGAGCACGCCGAACAGGATCGCGAAGGGAATCACCAGCAGGGTGGTGAACGCGCCGATGACCATGCCGGTGCGGATTCCTTTGAGTCCGAGATAGAGCACGTCGTTGCCCACCCGGTCGGTCCCCAGCAGGTGGCGGCGCGGAAAGGCCAGCTCGGGGTAGACCCAGGCCGGGTTGCCCTCGGCGTCGAGCGTGCGCTCGGCGGTGAACTGGCGGGTGGCCAGGGGGCGGCTGTAGGTTTTCTCCTGCGCGGTGCGCAGTGGAGTGAGCGCGAGATCGAGCAGGCTGAGCCCATCCGGATCACGCTGGACGCGGCCCGACTCCGCGTCCCGGACCACTTCGCCCGCGGCGTCGCGCAGCACCGGATGGAAGCCCACGCTGTCGAGCACCGCCACCCCCACATAGACGCACAGCACCCAGAAGGACCAGCGGGCAAGGCGGCGGCGGAATACTTCGGCGAAAGCGTTGCGCCAGTAGGTCCGGCGGCCCAGCGCCCGGCCCGCCAGGCCCAGCACGACCAGCAGGAGAAGCACCAGCGCATTCTGGGCATGCCAGCTCTGGAGGAAGCCGCTCATGACAGCCGGATCCTCGGGTCCACCAGGGTGTAGCAGATATCCAC
Organism: uncultured bacterium; assembly: GCA_965651915.1. Taxonomy (GTDB): domain Bacteria; phylum Verrucomicrobiota; class Kiritimatiellia; order CBFGVE01; family CBFGVE01; genus CBFGVE01. Next base: position 3,389 of record CBFGVE010000209.1, on the reverse strand, counting down.
CGCGACCAGCCCGCCCACATAGAGAAGGGAGCCCACGAACACCATCGCCCGAATCACCGCGAAGTCCTGCTTGCCGATCGCCTCGATGGTATAGCTTCCCAGTCCGGGAATGCCGAAGAAGTTCTCGAGCAGCAGGCTGCCCATGATGAGAAAGGGAATCATCACGACCACGTTGGTAATGATGGGCAGCATCGCGTTCTTGAGCGCATGCCGGAACAGCACCGCCCCCTCCCCCAGCCCCTTGGCGCGGGCGGTACGCACATAGTCCTTGCCGATCTCTTCGAGAAAAATGGTGCGGTAGTAGCGGACCCCGCCTCCGATGCCGCCGAGGATGCCAATGAGGATCGGCAGCGCCAGAAACTTCACCGAGTGCGGGAAGTCCGGGTCGAAGCCGGAAACCGGGAAGAGCTTCCATTGAATCGCGAACAGGTATTGCCCGCCGATGATGTAGAACAGCATCGAGACCGACATCAGCACTACGCAGACCACCAGCGCGCCGACGTCGATGTAGGTTCCCCGGTAGAACGCGGCGAGCATCGCGAACACAAGGTTGAGCAGAAGACCGGCGACGAATGCCGGGAACGTGACCAGCAGCGAGAAGGGAATGCGCCGGGCCATCTCGCGGCCGATGTCGGCGTTCTCGCGGTCGGACCGCCCGAAGTCGAACAGGAAAAGCCTCATGCTCTTCTGCCAGAAGATGGTCTGGGTGAGGCTCGCCGGAAAGGGCTCGTCCGCATTGAACAGCTTGGGCAGGTGGTAGCCATGCTCGCGCTTCCAGTTTTCGATCTGCTCCGGGCTGGTGTGGCGCTGGCCGAGAATGGCCTCGGCCATGTTGTCGGGGCTGTTGACGAAGAAGAAAAGGATGAAAATCAGCACGTTCACCCCAAGCAGGATGGGCATGGCGTAGAGGATGCGGCGCAGGATGTAGCCGGTCATGCCGCCCTCCCCCGCTCGCGGCGCCGGGCCCTCAGCGCCACAGGGACGATCGCCGCCAGCAGACCCAGCAGCAGCGCGGCGAGCGGCCAGCGCACCGGGCGGTTCCATGCCTGCTGCAGGTCCGCCCGCTGGCCGGCATCGATCCGCCAGTACTTCACCACGTTGTGCGACATCTGGTGGGGCCGGTAGTTGGCCAGCCAGCCGTGGGTGAGGCTGTAGGTGACCGGATGGAACATCCACACCGCCGGCGCGTCGCGGCGCAGTATGTCCATGGCCCCGTCGATCAGCTCCTGGCGGCGGGGCGTGTTCTGGAGGCTCTCCAGGGCCTCGAACAGCCGGTCGAACTCCTCGTTCTCGTAGTTCACCGAGTTCGCGCCGCGGTGCTTCACGATCCCATTGGGGCCATAGAAGAGAAAGAGGAAGTTCTCTGGATCGGGATAGTCCGCAAGCCAGCCGCTGCTCAGAAGCTGCCAGTTTCCGTTGAGCCGCTTTTCGCGCATACGGCTGAGATCCGATGGCCGCTCGCGCAGGCGCACGCCGAGCAGGTCGAGGCGGTTTCGGGTCCATTCGAAGACGGAGCGGAAGGTCGCGTCGCCGCTGCGCGCGTGGTCCAAGTGCAGGGTCAGCGGCTGCCCGTCGGGTCCGCGGCCCTCGGGATAGCCCGCCTCGGCCATCAGCCTCCGGGCCTCCCCAATGCCCCGGTTCTCGTGCCGTCCCCGCCGCGGGTTCCACTCCGCCACGTAGGGATTAGTGCCAGCGGCCCCCTCGCGGTAGCCGAAAATTCCCGGCGGCAGCGGTCCCTGGGCGGCGACGCCACGGCCGTTGCTGAAGATGTCGAGGTACTCGTTGTAGTCGAGCGCGATGGAGAGCGCCTGGCGCAGCTTCGCCTTCCCGGGGCCGTAGCCGCCCACCACGTCGTCGAGCATGTTGAACTGGAGGTAGTAGAAGGTGGTGTCTACCGCCGTGGTAAGACCGATGCCCCGGCTGGCCATCTCGGGCGAGACCTGGGCGTCGCCTGCCACCTGGGTATTCACCGCCTGGTCGAACACATCCCCGGCGATGCCCGAGAGGTCGTAGTAGCCTTGGAGAAACTTGTTCCAGCGTGGGATCGCCTCCTTCTCCAGCGTGTAGACCTGGCGGTCGATGAAAGGAATGGCCCGGCCCGCGTCGGCCAGCAGCCCCCTCTCCGCGTCGCCCGGCGCGCCCTCTGCGGGATAGCGCTCGTCGCGGTAGTGGGGATTGCGCAGCAGCTCGATGCGCTCGTTGGGGCGGTAGACATCGATGTAGTATGGACCCGTCCCCACCGGGCAGCGGTTGAGGGTGAACTGGCGGGCGACCATCGCGGGCTGCTCGTAGAAATCGAGCGCCTCCTGCGGTACCGGACCAAAAAAATGCATCGCCATCCAGTAGAGGATCTGCGGGTACTTCCGCGTCAGCCGCACGCGGTAGCGGTAGTCGTCGATTACGGTGAATCCGGGAAACTCCGGGGCCATATAGTCGAGCCGAATGGGATTCTCGCGCTCGTCGCGGGCCTGGTTGTAGCCCGGACCAGCGGCCTCGCGCCTGCGGCTGCGCTCCGCTTCAAGCATACGGGTGTAGGCCTCCTGCAACTCGGTGAAGCCCTCGATGTAGCGGGAGAGTCCGCTGAACACGGGCGAGGCGAGCCGGGGGTCGGCCAGCCGGCGGGCCTGGAGTACGTAGTCGGCGGCGCGCAGCTCGCGAGTCCCCTGGCGGGCGAAGCGGCTGGGATAGTCGTAGCCGGCGATGTCGGCCGGCTGCACCGCGCGGTAGACCGGCGATCCGTCCTCATCGACCGCGAAGCAGGGATGGGGCTGGTAGCGGATGCCTGGGCGGATGCCCACCGTGTACTCCACCGCCGCTACCTCGGCGGCTGGCGGATCGGGCTCATCGATCACCTGGCCCCCGGCATCGAGATACACCGCCTGGGGAACCGCCTCGGCGGTCTGGGGAATCAGCTCGTACGGCCTCTTGAGATAGTGATAGCCGAAGGGCGGCTCGTAGATCTGGCCGATGAACTGGGTCTCGTGTACGAAATAGGCATTCGCGGGCTCCAGCTTGGTCGGCTCCACCGCGTAGGAGGTGAACAGCGTGTTCCCGGCAGTCTCGCCGGGACGGTAGGGATTGTTCCCGCAGCCGCTGCCTAGGCCGAGGAGAAGGAAAAGAGCCGCAAGGCTACAGGGAGCATCCAGCGGACGCACCACGCCGCTCCGGGTCAGGACTCGGGCGCGGGGGCGGCGGGAGCCGGATCGGCGGGCGGCGTCGGGGCCGACGCCTCAATCTCCACCTCGGGCACCGTCGGGGCGCTGGGAGCGCTGGGAGCGTCCGGCGCACTGGGCGCATCGATTACCGGCATGCTGGGGATGCCCGAAGGCTGGGCAGCGGGCGCCTGGGCGGCGTCGGCTGCCGCACCCGGTGCCGCAGGAATCTGGCCG
>CBFGVE010000208.1:0-5292 GCA_965651915.1 uncultured bacterium | reverse complement strand
CCGGTCGTCTGCATCTGCACCCGCACCGAAGACGAGCTGTACGAGAAGATGATGTCCAACGTGAAGGAGGTTGAGGCCCGCCACGGGCGGATCATCGTCGTCGCCACCGACGGCGACGAAACGGTGGGCGATCTGACCGAAGACGTGATCCATGTGCCTCCGATCTGCGAGGAGTTCTCGCCGTTGGTGAACGTTGTCGCGCTCCAGTTGCTCGCCTACTTCGCGGCCCAGGCCCGCGGCACCGATATCGACAAGCCGCGCAACCTGGCGAAGAGCGTCACCGTGGAATAGCCCTTGCCGTGTCCAAGTTCATCATCCAGGGCGGGCGTCCCCTCGCGGGAGAATTGAGGCTGGTCGGCAACAAGAACGCCGCCCTGCCGATGCTCGCCGCCAGCCTGCTCACCGACGAACCGGTCACGCTCCGCAACATGCCGCGCATCGACGATGTGCGGGTGATGCTCGACCTGCTCGCGGGGCTGGGGGTCGAGGTGGCAGTGAAGGGAGGAGCGGTCACGCTCTGTGCGCGGGGACTCCACACCCGCGACCTCGATCCCGATCTCTGCCGCAAGGTCCGCAGCTCTATCCTTTTCGCCGGGCCGCTGTGTGCCCGGCACGGGCGGGTGAGCCTGCCGCCGCCCGGCGGCGACGTTATCGGCCACCGCCGCCTAGACGCGCATTTCAAGGGCCTGTGCGCCCTCGGGATGCGGCTGGAGGCCCGGCCCGAAGGCTACACACTCGTGCGCGAGCGCTTGCGCGGCACCTTCATCCTGCTCGACGAGGCCAGCGTCACCGCCACCGAGAACCTCCTTATGGCGGCGGTGCTCACCCCGGGCACCACCGTTCTCTATAACGCCGCCTGCGAACCCCATGTGCAGGACCTCGGGCGACTACTTATCCGCATGGGGGCGCACATCGAGGGGCTGGGTACCAACCGGGTCACGGTGCGCGGCGTGCGCCGACTCGGCGGGGCGGTCCATACCGTGGGCTGCGACTACACCGAGCTGGGAAGTTTCATCGCCGCCTCCGCCGCGACCGGCGGGGCGCTCACGGTGTCGGGGCTTAATGACGGCACCAGCCTGCCGGTGATGGAACGCGTATTTCGGCAGCTCGGGGTAACGTGGGAGGTGAAGGGCGCGCGGCTGGAGCTGCCCGCCCGCCAGGATCTGCGCATCGTTCAGGACTTGCACGCGGCCATTCCCAAGATCGAGGACGGCATTTGGCCCGCCTATCCCTCGGATCTAATGAGCGTGAGCATCGTGCTGGCGACCCAGGCCCAGGGCACGGTGCTATTTTTCGAGAAGCTCTTCGAAAGCCGGATGTACTTCGTCGACCAGCTCATCGGCATGGGAGCGAGGATCGTGCAGTGCGATCCGCACCGGGTGGTGGTATCCGGCGCGTCGCCCCTGCGTGCCGCCTCGATCTCCAGCCCCGACATCCGGGCGGGGATGGCGCTGATCATCGCGGCCCTCTGCGCCGAGGGCCGTAGCGTTATCGACCGGGCTGAAGTCATCGACCGAGGCTACGAGCGGATCGACCAGCGCCTGCGCGCCCTCGGCGCGGAGATCGAGAGGGTATAGTAACCGAGTCCCACCGGGCATCCCGACGGGATGCCCGGCAGGCAGGTCACTAGGCCCGCTTGTGCGGGGCGCGCTTCTTTTTCGCCTTCGGTTTGGCCGAGGCCTTAGCCTTGGCTGGTGTCTTGGCCTTTGCGCCTTCCTGCTTCTGACCGAAAAGGTAGCGGTTCAAGGCGTTCAGGTAGGCCTTGGCGCTGGCCTCGACGATATCGGTGCTGGACGCCTTGCCGGAGATGACCTGGTCGCCGAAGTCCACCCGCACGCTGACCTCGCCCACGGCGTCCTTGCCCTGGGTGATGGCCTGGAGCGAGTAGTCGCGCAGGACGCCGGGTTTGCCGGAGATGCGGTCGATGGTTTTCAGCGCGGCATCGACCGGCCCGTCGCCGCAGGCGGCGTCGCCCAGAATTTCGCCGCTGCGTTCCAGGTGGACGGTGGCGGTGGGCACGGTGGTCGAGCCCGAAGACACGTGCAGGTAGTGCAGCGTGAACACCTTGGGCACATCGAAGACCTTTTCCTGGACGATGGCGATGATGTCGTCGTCGTAGACGTGCTTCTTCTTGTCGGCCAGCTCGATGAAGCTGTTGTAGGCGCTCTCCAGCTCCTCGGCGGCCAGCTCGAAGCCCATGCCGGCCAGATGGGCTCGGAAGGCGTGGCGACCGGAGTGCTTGCCCAGCACCAGCTCGGTGCCCTGGATGCCGACGTCGGAGGGGGTCATGATTTCGTAGGTTTGGCGATGCTTCAGCATCCCGTCCTGGTGAATTCCGGATTCGTGGGCGAAGGCGTTAGCGCCGACGATCGCCTTGTTGCGCTGGACGACCATGCCGGTGAGCTGGCTGACCAGGCGGCTGGCGCGGAAGATCTCGCGGGTGTCGATGCCGGTGTCCAGCCCGTAGAAGTCGGCGCGGGTCTTCAGGGCCATGACGACCTCCTCCAGAGCGCAGTTGCCGGCCCGCTCGCCGATGCCGTTGACGGTGCACTCGATGCCCCGGGCGCCGTTCTTCACCGCGGCCAGGGAGTTGGCAACGGCCAGGCCCAGGTCGTTGTGGCAGTGGACGTGGACGATGGCCTTGCCGATGTCGGGCACGTGGTCGAACAGGTAGGCGATCAGGTCCCCGAACTCGTAGGGCACGGCGAAGCCTACGGTGTCGGGGATGTTGATGGTGGTGGCTCCCGCCTCGATGGCGGCCTGAACGACCTCGGCCAGGAAATCGGGCTCGGTACGGGCGGCGTCCTCGGGGCTGAACTGCACGTCCTGGACGAACTTCTTGGCGTGGGCGACACCTGCGGCCGACTGGCGGATGATCTCGCTCTTGGCCTTACGCAGCTTGTACTGGCGGTGGATGGCGGAGGTGGCCAGGAAGACGTGGATGCGGCCCCTGCGGCCGGCGGGGGCGACCGCCTCGGCGGCGCGCTCGATATCTTTCTCCAGGCAGCGCGCCAGGCCGGCGATGGTGGGCCCCTTGATCTCGCGGGCGATGGCCTGGACCGCCTCGAAGTCGCCGGGCGAGGCGATGGGGAAGCCGGCCTCGATGATGTCCACCTTCAGGCGGGCGAGCTGCCGGGCGACCTCCAGCTTCTCGCGCAGGCGCATGCTGGCGCCGGGACACTGCTCGCCGTCGCGCAGGGTGGTGTCGAAAATCACTACTCGGTTGTTGTTCGTCGTCATGGTCTTAGTCTCCAGTCGCCCGCTGGCTGGGTGGTTTCGGGCGGAATGTGATGGATTTGGCTGGTTTTTGCAAGCGATGTGCAGGGACAAAAAAACCCATCCCGCCGGGGATGGGTCTGTCAGACTCGGTCTGGAAACTGGGTTTCAGGCGTTTCGAGACCATCCCTCCGCGGCGGAAGCGCGCCCGCAAGGGCGCACCATAAGGGCGAGGGCCTGCAGCAGGCTGCGGGTCCGGGAGGCACGGTGGAGGCTGGAATGGACGTGGAACATGCGAGCACTGTATGTTCACCGGATGGGCTTGTCAACCGTTTCTCAGGATTGACAAGGGGGGGATCCCCCTCGATACTCCAGGCCATCGGTTTTTTCCTGCTGGACAAGGAGGCTGGCTGGGCGCCGCGAGCGCCGCACGATATGCAAAGGCAACGGAACAACTTGGAGGCGTCCACGAAGCCTGTCCCGGACCGTACGCAGGTTCCACCGGAGCGCGACGAGGTCGTGCATGCGCTTGGGGAGCGGATCAAGGAGCTGCGGGCCATGCACGAGGTTTCCGAGATTCTCCAGGAGACCGGCCCGCTGGACGCCCAGCGAATCCGTCAAATCATGGGCGTGCTCACCCGGGCGATGCAGTTTCCCGAGCGTACCGTGGTTTCCATAGATTGTGGCTCGGCCCGGGGATCGACGGCGGACGGCACCTTCCCGCCGGTCCACATAAGCAGCCCCGTCCCGCTGCCCGACGGGGCTCAGGGCGAGATCCGTGTCGCGTATACTGGATCGGAAGAGCAGGAAGACCCCTACCTGCCCGAGGAGCGCGACCTCATCCGGTGGGTGTCGGCAGCGCTGGCGGCCCATCTCAGCCGCCAGGAGGCGACGGCGGTTCTCGACCAGAACCGGGCCCTGCTCCAGACCGCCCTGCGCATGGGGAGGATGGGCGCGTGGACGCTGGAGCTTCCATCTCGGATCTTTCGCTGGACGGCGGAAAGCCTCGGGCTGCTCGGCGACGGGGCCCAGCGGGAATGCAGCATGGATGAGGTGATGCGTCTTTTCCCCCCCGATGTCGCCACGATGCTGGCGGACCGCTTCGACCGCTGCCTCGAATCTGGCGCGCCCTTCGATGTCGAGGTTCCCATGGCTCCGTCGGGTGGCGTACGGCTGTGGCTCCGACTGCTGGGCGAGGCCGTTCCAGCTCCCGGCGGCGGCTACAGCAGGCTGCAGGGGGCGATGCAGGACCTCACCGAGCACAAGGAGGCCGAGCAGTCGCTTGCCGCTAGCGAGGAGCGCTTCCGCCTACTTGCCGAGTCCATGCCCATGATTGTGTGGATGGCGCGGCCGGACGGCAACGTGGACTACTCGAACCACCATTTCTTCGACTATACTGGCATATCCCGCGACGCCCCGCCGGAGACGCGCTGGCAGGGGACCCTGCACCCCGAAGATATCGACCGCTGCCTCGCGACCTGGACCGAATGCATTCGCACCGGTAGCCGCTACGAGATCGAATACCGCCTGCGCCGGGGCTCGGATGGGGAGTTCCGGTGGTTCCGGGTGCAGGCCGAGCCCATTCGCGACCCCGAAGGGCAGATCGTCCGGTGGTACGGCACCGCGATCGACATCCACGAGACCAAGCAGCTCGAGCGTGAGTCCACCCACCTGGCCAAGCGCCTCATCACCACCCTAGAAAGCATTACCGACGCGTTCTTCATGCTCGACCGCGACTGGCGCTTCGCCTACCTCAACGCCGAGGCCGAGCGGCAGCTTGGCCGGCCGCGCGCAGAGCTGCTGGAGCGGAACATCTGGGACGAATTCCCGGCCGCGCGCGGAACCGCCTTCGAGCGCGAGTACCGGCGTGCCATGGATCAATCCGTCACCGTGGGTTTCGAGGAATACTACCCCGCCCCGCTCGACAAGTGGTTCGAGGTCAAGGGCTATCCATCCTCGGAAGGGCTTGCCGTCTACTTCCGCGATGTCACCGAGCGCCGCCAACAGCGCGCCAAGCTGGAAGTTAGCGAGGAGCGCTTCCGGCTGCTCGCCCGGGCGACCAACGACGCGATCTGG
>CBFGVE010000207.1:0-5323 GCA_965651915.1 uncultured bacterium | reverse complement strand
CCCCCCACCACTCTTTCCCTACACGACGCTCTTCCGATCTGGCACCGGCGAAGCCAGCGAACGCTAGAGCAGGTAGTGGGCTGGGCCCAGTGTAGGGGCTAGGCTTCCCACGCGGCCGGTGAACAAAGTCCTAGCTTGAGACGTCGAAGGGTTGCCGCTACACTGCGAGGACACCAGAGTTTTCCCGGAGGTTATCTCATGAACCGACAAGCTTATATGGGCGCCGTTCTCGCGATGGCGCTGGGGGCTGGCACTACAGCCTTCGCCCGCGAAATGAGCGTGCAGTTGCGAAACGGCGCGCTCAAGAGCAGACCCGAAATCTTCGCGCCAGTGGTCGGCCAGGTGGCCTATGGCGACCGCGTGAACGTGGTCGAAGGCCGTAATGGATGGAGCCGCGTGGAATTCGGGGAGCTTTCCGGATGGCTCCACGACTCGGTTTTGACCCGCAAGGTAATCGTCGCCAAGACCGGATCGGCGGATGTCGGGCGGACGGTATCGAGCGACGAGCTTTCGCTGGCGGGCAAGGGGTTCAATGCCCAGGTCGAGGCGGAGTTCAAGGCGCGCAATCCCGAGGCCGATTTTGCCCTGGTGGACCGTGTCGAAAAGATGGCGGTCGATCCGCTTGAGATTCAGAAGTTTTTTGACAAGGGCGCGGTCCGGCCCCAGGGAGGTGCGCAGTGAACCGATTCATCCGTTGGATTTCGCTTTTTTCGGTTGGCCTGATCGCGGGCGCTCTCCCGTTTCTTGCCGGCTGCGCCTCGCTCGGCAAGGTGGGCGAGCTGGGCGCGGCAGTGGGGCAGGGGCTTGGCGTGATCGATTCCGAGCAGGCCGAAGCCATCGCGCGCACCAGCAAGGCGGTGGCCAAGACCTTCGAGGACATCACCCCCGACCAGGAATACTGGATTGGCCGCGCAGTCGCCGCATCGGTGCTGCAGACCTATGCGCCTCTCGAGAACAACACGCTCAATCACTACCTGAACACGCTCGGCCAGGGTCTGGCTCTCGCGTCGAACAAGCCCGAGACTTTCGGCGGCTACCGGTTCATGGCACTCGACTCGGACGACATCAACGCCTTCGCCTGTCCCGGAGGGCTGATTCTCGTGACCCGCGGCATGCTTCGCCTCTGCCAGAACGAGGATGAGCTGGCGGCGGTGCTGGCGCACGAGATCGGCCACGTGGAGCTAAACCACGGCCTGCGCGCCATCAGCAGCAGCCGCATCACCTCCGCGCTGACCATCATCGCCACCGAGGGCGCCAAGCAGTTCGGCGGTGAGCAGTTGGCCGAACTGACCAAGCTCTTCGAGGGCAGTATCACCGACATCACCTCGACGATGATGAGCAAGGGCTATGGCCGGGGACTCGAACGCGAGGCCGACGAGGCCGCGGTGCGTATCCTCACCCGCGTCGGCTACGATCCCCACGGCCTGCCTTGCGTACTCGAGGCCCTGGCGGCGGGCTACAAGCCGGATGGACTGGATTTCGCCAAGACGCACCCCAATCCGCTGGACCGAGTCAAAGCGGCCAACAAGAACATTGGCGACGCGGTCGGCAGCGAGGCCAACGCCGAGCGCGTCCGGCGCTTCAAACAAGCCATGGCGGGGATCTAGCCGATGAAGAGTTCGCATGGCGTCCGCCTAAGGAGCGGCTTTTCACTCATCGAAATTCTGGTGGTGCTGGGCATCATGATGAGCATCGCGGGGCTGGTCACCGTGAACGTGATCCAGCACCGCGCCGAGTCGAGGGTCAAGGAGGCGGTGCTGCAGATCAGCAATTTCAAGACCGCGCTGAAGATCTACCACGTCGAGCAGGGCCGCTATCCGACCCAGGCCCAGGGCCTAGCCGCCCTGATCGCGCGGCCTACCCTGCCGCCAGCACCAGCCTCCTACCCGGCGGAGGGCTATCTGGATAGCCGCCGCCTTCCGCTGGATCCGTGGGACGAGCCCTATATCTACCTCGCCCCCGGCCGGTCCGGGGAGCCCTACGAGATCGTCAGCTACGGCAGCGACCGCGAGCCGGGCGGCGAGGGGCACGCGGCCGACATCTCCAGCTCGGACCTTTAGCGATGCGGGGCTCTGCGGGCAGAGGCCGCTCGGGGGCGACGCTGCTGGAGATGCTCATTGCCCTGGCCATCCTCGCCTCGGCGACGGTGGTGGTGGGACGAGCCCTCACCGGGGTGCTTGCGGCCGAGCAGCGTCACCGGATCGCCGGAGAAACCGTCTGGATGGTCCACGCGCTCGCCGTCTCCCGCAGGCTTGAACAGGCCGGCATTCCGTACGAGCCGCGCACCGAGCTGGGCCGCCCGTGGCGGGCGGAGCCCATCGCCGCGCCTCCCGGGGCTGAGCCGCGCTGGGCGCTGCGCTACGGAGAGGATGACCGCACGGCCCTAATCCTCCATCTGGGCTTCCCCGACTAGCCAGAGCGCCAGCAATAGGGATCCATTGCTAGGCTGCGGTTCGGAGTTTATCCACTCAGCGCCGCGAGGGGGCGAGCTGGTACGTGGTGCCGGCCTTGGCGTCGAAGCTCAGGATGCCATTTTCCCGGCGAACGTCTACTGCGGGCGTTAGCTTCCATTCGGAGGGGTCTTCGAGGAGGATCCGGCAGGTCTGGCTGCGGCGGGGAGTCAGGGTTACGGAGGTGGGATGTAGCTTGGTCCATGCCGCGGAGACTTCGATGTCGCCCCGGGCAACCAGCCCTTTGAAAGATCCGGTGGACCAGGCGTCCGGGCAGGAGGGAAGCAGGCGGATGTAGCCCTCGTGGCTCTGCATGAGCATTTCGGCGATGCCGGCCGTGCCGCCGAAGTTGCCGTCGATCTGGAATGGCGGGTGGGTATCCCAGAGGTTGGGCAGCGTGCCTTGCGCGAGCAGGGTCTGGAGCAGCCGGTAGCTGCGCTCGCGGTCGTGCAGGCGCGCCCAGGCGTTGAGGCGGTGGGCCATCGCCCAGCCGGTGCTCTTGTCTCCGCGCAGCTCGAGGGTTGCGCGCGCGGCAGCGTGCCATTCGGGGGTGTTGGCGTTGATCAGGTAGCCCGGGAAAAGGCCGACGAGCTGGGAGATGTGGCGGTGGTTGGCCTCGCCGTATTCGCCATAGCGGGACTCCTGGCGGAACTCCTTGATCTGTCCTGACGCGCCGATCTGGATGGGGTCGAGACGGGGGAGCTGTTCGCGCAGCACGTCGAGAAGGGGATCATTCTTGATGCCGAGCAACTCTGCGGCCTCGAGGGTGCGTTGGTGCATTTCGTAGATGAGCGACTGGTCGTAGGTGGTGCCGGGCAGGTTCACGTGCTTGCCCTCGTGCATAAGCTCGGGCGACCACGAGGGGTCACAGAGCAGCAGTCCCTCGTAGCCGGGTAGCTCGCGCACCATCTTCGAGGTGAACAGGCTGGATGCGCGCAGGAACGGCCAGATCCGGCGAAGCACAGCGCGGTCCCGGGTGAAGGCCCAGTACTCCCACATGTTCTGCACGACGAACGGTCCGGTACCGGCGCCCGACACGTTGCTGGGTCCGGAAACGAAGTAGGGCGAGTTTCCTGTGCCGGCGGTCCAGCCACAGTCCTCCTCGAGCGCATCGGGGTTGTGCTGGGCCACTTCCCGGCGAGCGATGGCTTTCCCGCTGGCCATGGAGGCCTCGAAGTAGGCCATGAAAGGCTCGTAGGTTTCCTGGAGGTTGGTGACAAAGGCGGGCCAGTAGTTCATCTGCAGGTTGATGTTCGCCCAGAAACCGCCGGTCCAGGGGGCGAAGCGGTGGGCGTTCCAGGTGCCCTGGAGGTTTGCAGGCAGCGTGCCGCGCCGCGACGAGGCGATGAGCAGGTATCGCCCGTACTGGAAGTAGAGGGCCTCCAGGTAGGGGTTGCCTGGCTTTTCCTGGTAGCGTTGCAGAAGGAGGTCGGTTGGAGTGGAGAGGTCGGGAAGGGCCTCGGCGAGCTGGAGGTCGACGCGGGAGAAGATCGGCTGGTAGTCGGCGAGGTGGGTAGTGCGGAGCGCCTCCCAGGATTTTGCCTCGGCCTGTTGCAGCGTTTGGGCGAGGCTTTCTTGCGGGAAGGGGAAGCGCTTGAGCTTTTCGCGGCTGTTCCTTTCGAGGAACACGGATTCGTGGAGACGGTAGTTGGTTCCAAGGGTGATGAGCAGGATAGCTTCGTCGGCGCCGCTTACCCTGACGCCATCGGCGAGAGGCGAGGCTGTGCCGCCGGTGACCCGTACGCTGAGCAGTCCACCATAGAGGGTGCTGTGGGTGGACGTTTTTCCTCCGAATCGGATGCGGTTTCCCTGCACGGCGGTTTCGCCGCTTCGGAATTCGTCGGCGAAGGGCAGTTCGGCCTTAACCGTGAAGTTGATCTGGCCTGGCTGGGATGCTCGTAGCCGCATGGCGAGCACGCGGTCGGGATAGGAACAGAACAGCTCCCTCTCGAATGAAACCTTTCCGATTCGGTAGCTGACCCGGGCGGTGGCGTCGTGGAGGTTCAGCGTGCGCTCATAGTCCTCGATGGTCGCGTCGACCGGACTGAAGATTCGTACATCGGCGAAATTGGTCAGCGCCCGGCGGTTCCAGCCGTGCTCCACTTTGGTGTCGTCGTCGGTGTAGAGGGCCTTGTCGGTGAGCTGGAGTCGCTCCTCGGCCACGCCGCCGAAGACGGAAACCCCGAAGTGCCCATTGCCCAGGGGAAGCGAGTACTGTTCCCATCCTTCCAGCGTGGGCGGTGCCGGTTCGCGGTAGCGGAGGGTCCAGGGAGTGGACGGGCTGGCTTCAGGAGGTTTTGCGCCGCCTGGCGTGGCGAAGAATAGGAGGGCGCAGGAGGACAGCGACTCGATGCGGGTGAAAGGAGTTAGCGGATGGCGGAAATGCATGGCGTCTCGCTTGGTGCAATAAGTTGAAAAGTGGGATTTAGCGCATGTGATCTGTATGAACACGCTGTAATCAAGAGTCGCAAATACTGCATGATGGAGTTGACGCTAGCAAGTCCAATCCGGGAGGAGAGGACGGGTGTTTATGCAGGCCTGCGACTGGGGGGGCGTGGCGGAACTCTTCCGCTAGTCTGGGCTGGCCGTGCGTTCGGTCGCGGCCGGGCAGGAGAAAAGCGAGCGCCATCAGCGTTAGCATTTGGCGATACGGTGCGCTAGACGCGCTTCGCGGCGCGTTCGAGCAGGCGGTTGGCCTCCTCGATGATTTCTTCGAGATGGGTGGTGTAGACCGGGGCGTCTACGGTTGCGCCGTCGCATTGCTTTTTTAGCGGGATGAGGAATTGGTCTCGCCACGCCCGGCAGCGCTCGATCATCTGCTCGTGGTGGGCGAGCCGTTCTACGCGGCTCCGTCGGCAGTAGTGCCGATACGA
>CBFGVE010000206.1:0-5331 GCA_965651915.1 uncultured bacterium | reverse complement strand
GACTTCTCTCCGCTAGGCCGGGACTGAAGGGCGATGCTGATGAGCACGCCGACCATGCAGACGGTCATCAGAAGGCTGGAACCGCCGAAGCTGATGAAGGGAAGAGGAAGGCCCTTGGTCGGCAGGCTGCCCGTCACCACGCCGATGTTGAAGGCGGCCTGGGCCGAGATGAGAAAGGTGATGCCGAAGGCCAGCAGCCGCCCGAACGCATCCGGTGCGCGGAAACTCACCAGCATGCCGCAGACAAAGAACACTCCGAACAGCACGAGGACGCCCAGCGAAGCAGTCACGCCCAGTTCCTCGCCGATGATCGCGAAGATGAAGTCGGTATGGGCCTCGGGAAGATAGAAGCGCTTCTGCAGCCCATCGCCCAGCCCGGTCCCCCGGACGCCGCCGACGACGAAGGCGTAGATCGCGTTGAGCAACTGGAAGGCCTCGTCCTGGGCGAAGGCCTCGGGATTTCGGAAGGCCATGATTCGGCGCAGGCGCACCGGGCTGTGCATGATCGCAACGGCGAACAGCACGGCCGACCCGATGCCCGTCACCAGCAGATAAGGAATGCGGGTGCCGCCGACGAACATCAGCGCGGCGCCGGAAACACCGATCAGCGCGGTCGTGCCAAAGTCGGGCTCGAGAATGACCAGCAGGCAGACGGTGCCCAGACAGCCGAGGGGAATCATAAAGCCCTGCCAGAACGTATCCGCGTAGCGGCGATGCTCGGACATCCACCACGCGAGAAAAACCAGCGCGCCTAGCTTGGCCAGCTCGGAGGGCTGGAAATTCACCGGGCCCAGCGAAATCCAGCGCGTAGAACCTTTGACCTCCTTCCCCACGAGGAGGACCATGACAAGCAGGGCGACGGTGAGCAAGAGCAACGGAACCGCCCCAAGCTTCCAGTAGCGGTAGGGAATACGCGCCACCACAAATCCGGCGAACAGCGCCATCGCCAGCCAGACGCCCTGACGCTTCACAAAGAAAAGAGGGTCGCTAAACCGGGCCTCGCCCAGCGCACCGCTCGTGCTCGCGAGCATAATGATGCCCAGCGTAAGCAGGATGAGCACCACGCCGATAATGATGGAGGCTGTCTTCCACATGAAAACGGTAAGCGGGTAAAAGCCCGGCGCGACCGAATCGCCACCAGGCCGAACAGACCTGAGCGAGCGACCGCCGGGCCGGGGGAAGAGGAGGCCCGCACGGAAAGCTCAAGAACACAACGCGGCAAGGACCCGGGAAGGCCCCTGCCGCGCGACGGCCAATTGCCGGACCCGAATGGCTAGAAGGTGCTGGGCGGAATCTTGATCACCATGCCGGGCTTGACCTGGGCATCGCTGCTGAGATTGTTGTAGCGAAGAATGTCGTTCTTCAGCACGGCGAAGTTGCGGGCGATGTCGTCCAGCGTCTCGCCTTCCATCACTTCGTACGGGAACACGTCGTCGGCCTGGGGCGCGGCGGCGGGAGCCACCGGGGCGACCGGAACCAGCGCGGGGATCGGCTCGGCGGCGACCGGAATGTCGGCCATCGCGGGAGCGGGAGCCGGGGGGGCTAAGGGCGCAGGGGCTGGCGCGGAGGCTGATACGGCTGGCGTGGAGGAGGCCGCAGCTCCGGGAATAACCAGCTTCTGGCCGACGCGGATCACGTTCGGGTTGGCAATGCTGTTGGCCTCGGCAATGCGCTTGGCCGACACGCCGTACTTGCTGCCGATCCGGGCCAGGGTCTCGCCACTGGTCACGGTGTGGGTGGTTCCCGGTCCGGCGGAAACGGCAGGGGCCGAAGCTGCGGGGCGCGGAGCAGAGGCGGACGACTGCGCGGCCGGCACATTGCGGGCGTGGGGAGGCAGAATGATCTGCTGGTTGACCTTGATGAGGTTCGGATTGGCGATCTGGTTCAGCTCGGCAATCTCGCGGGCGCTCACGCCGAAGCGGCTGGCGATTTTGCCCAGGGAGTCGCCCGGGCGGATCGTGTAGGTCTGCAGATCCTGGGTGATGGCGGCGGGAGCGGGCTCGCTGGCAACTGGAGGCTGGAAGGAGGGCGTGGCCCGGGGAGGCGGCATCGCCATGCCCCGGGGAGGCATGGTGGGCGGAGGCGGCGGGGTGACGCCCGCGGGCCGGGAAGGCTGGGTCGTGCCGCAGCCCTGAATGAAAATGAACGCGCCCACCGCAGAAACGTGGAGCGCAACGATAACGGCAACAAGAGCGGGCGCCTTCATTTGAGCGCGCTGGATGGTGTGGGAATTCATAATCTCTTTCCAGGTTGTATTCGTTTTCATGCGGACGCTTCTCCCGTGGTGCGCACCAGTGCGGCGAAGTGATCGCCGCGCCGGGCATAGTTGTCGTACTGATCAAAACTGGCGCATCCGGGCGACAGCAGAACGACCTCCCCCTCCCCCGCGTCGCCAACCGCCTGTTCCACCGCAACTTGCATGGTGCGGGCGAGAACACACGGCACGGCGGCACCCCACTGGTCAGCCATTCTTTCCGCAGATTCGCCTATAAGGTAGACGGTTTTGACCCGTTCTACCAGCAATTCTTTCAAGGAACTTAGCTCGCTCTCCTTAAGCCGCCCACCGGCGATCAGCCGTACCGGACGGTCCACCATCCGGAGCGCAGCGGACACCGCCGCCAGGCTGGTGGCCTTGGAGTCGTCGATGTAGTCGACACCACGGATGGAGGCCACCCGCGCCATGCGGTGCGGCAGCGGTTCGAGACGGCGAAGGGCGTTCAGGATCGCGTCGTCGCCCAGCCCGCAGGCCTCGAGGGCGAGCCACACCGCCGCCGCCGATATTCCCAGCACGGGATTGCCATAGTAGGTGCCCCGGAGGTTGATCGCACCCCTTCCAGTACGCCCGATCCGCCCATCGGCATACCAGGCATCGCGACCCGGTTCCGAACCGAAGGTCCTCCAGGTGGGACGCCCCCCCGATTCTGCGGCCAGCAGCTCGCGAAGTTCGGCGGGAACGATCGCGGCATCCTCGGGGCGGCTGCGGGCGAAGAGCCTCGCCTTGGTACGCCGGTAGCACTCCACCGTTCCGTGGCGGTCGAGGTGGTTGGGGTGCACATTCAGCAGCACGCCCACCTCGGGGTTAAATTCGCGAACCGTTTCGAGCTGGAACGAGCTGACCTCGAGTACGAGCCAGTCGGAAGCCGGCACCTGGCGAACCAACTCGCAAACCGGCGTTCCGTAATTGCCGCCCAGCCCCACCGCAAACCCCGCGAGGGCCAGCGCTTCGGCGCACCACTTGGCGGCGGTGCTCTTGCCGTTGGACCCCGTGATCGCCAGTACCCGGCTGGCACCCCGGCGGCTCCATCCCAGCTCCAGCTCGGAAATGCATGGCACGCCGCGACGGGCAAGCGAAGCGATCCAACTGTCGGCGGGAATGCCGGGGCTCACCACCGCCTGGACAAAGTCCATCGAGGCCAGTTCCACCTCCGGCTCCAGCCAGCGAAGGCCTCGCGCCGCGAGGCGCAGCGCCTCGGGATGCTCCCGGGCAGAGGACTCGCGGTCCAGCGCCGCCACCCTGCATCCCTCGTCCAGCAGCAGGCCGGCCGCCGCGCGGCCGCTCGCGCCCATGCCCAGGATGAGATGGAGGGAAGGATGTGTCATGGCTATCTGAGCTTGAGCGTGGCAATGCCAATCAGGGCGAACACGATGGAGAGGATCCAGAAGCGGATGATGATCATGGTTTCAACGACCTCGAGGTCGCGACCCTCTTTTTCCGCACGCTCCTTCTCCAGCAGCTCGAAGTGGTGGTGGATTGGCGCGCACTTGAACACCCGCCGACCCGTGCTCTTGAACGAGGCCACCTGGATCACTACGCTGAGCGCCTCCATCACGAAGACGCCACCGACGATCACCAGCAGCAGCTCCTGCTTGATGAGGATTGCGACGACCGCGATGACGCCGCCAATGCTGAGACTTCCCGTATCGCCCATAAACACGCGCGCCGGATGACAGTTGAACCACAGGAATCCCAGCCCGGCGCCTAGGAGGCTGCCGCAAAGAATGGTCAGCTCGCTCGCGCCCGGCACTCGTGGAACGAGAAGGTGCTCGGCAAAAATCGCATGGCCCGCGACATAGGAGAGCACCAGGTAGGCCATGGCCACCGAGTTGCTGCACCCAATGGCCAGCCCGTCGAGCCCATCGGTTAGGTTCACCGCGTTGCTCGACCCCACCAGCACGAGCAGCACGAAGGCGGCCACGCCGATCATGCTCATGTCCCGGATCAGCGGGTCCTTGAGAAACGGAACGAAAAGCTGCCGGGTCAGCTCCTGGGTTTTGGGATCTGGCCAGTTCAGCAGCGCGGCCACGACCACGAGCGCCCAGAACACCTGGAGAAGAAACTTCTGCCGGGCGCTGAGTCCCTTTGAGCGCTTCTTTTTGATCTTGATGAAATCATCGAGGAACCCTACCCCGCCCAGAAACAGCATGGTGGCGAGCGCCAGCCACACGTAGCCATTCGACGGGTCCGCCCACAGCAACGTGGAAATGAAAACACTGCCAATGATGAGCACGCCGCCCATCGTGGGCGTTCCCCGCTTCTTCGCGTGGAGCACGTTCAGCCCCGGAGTTTCCTGGTCCCGCACCTGCTGGCCAAACTTGAGGTGGTGCAGCATGCGGATGACCGCCGGGCCAAACCACAGGCTGAGGAAAAAGGCGGTGCCGCCGGCCATAAAGGTCCGCACGGTTACATACTGAAAGATGCGCAGCGGAGAGAAGTGCTCCTGCAAAAGATGGAGATAGTAGAGCATGGCAGGTGATTCCTAGATTCCCCAGGGATGGCTGTCGCGGAGGGACTGCCACTGGTCGAGTACGCCTTCAATTTTTTCGCCGCGCGATCCCTTGAGCAGAACCGCGTCGCCTTCGCTGGCCTGCTGGTGGAGCAGGACGGCCGCCTCGCGGGTCGTCGCGCAACGGTGAATGCGGCCAAGCGCTAGACCTGCGCTCAGCGCCCCTTCGGCGATTTTCGCCGCGCGCGCCCCGACGGTGACGAGGTTCCAGCCCCGCCCGGCCAGCTCGCCGCCGAGCCGGAAATGCTCCTGGTCCTCAGACGCGCCCAGCTCCAGCATGCCGCCCAGAACCAGCCACCGCTGCCCGCTACAGGGCTCGCCGGCGAAGGCCTCGACCGAGGCGCGCATGCTCAGAGGGTTCGCGTTGTAGGCGTCGTTGACAATGGCGATCCCGCCCAGTTCGTCTCGGTTCCAGCGCATCGGCTGGGGACGGAAGCCTCGGAGCGCTTCGGCGATCAACTCCTGCGGCACCCCCTTTTCCATGCCGACCGCGACCGCCGCGAGCGCATTGCGCGCCCCGTAGCGGCCGGGCAGCGGCATGCGGTAG
>CBFGVE010000205.1:0-5343 GCA_965651915.1 uncultured bacterium | reverse complement strand
GCGCCCCCGGGCGGGGGTGTGGGCTGGGGCGCGCTCGGGGTTCCCTCGCCGATGGGGGCTGGGGGGGGGGCCGGGGGGGCGGTGGGGGGGGGCTTGGGGTGGTCGCGCCGCACCAGGTTGATGTAGACGCTAAAGAAGATCGCGGCCACGGCGAGGCTGCCGATGGCGATATAGGCGCGGGCCATCAGTGGTCGGGTGGAGGCGCTGCGGCCCTGTCGCTCGTAGGCCCGGTGCAGGGGCTGGGAGGGCGCAGCGGCGGGCTCGGGCTGGGGCTCGGCCGCATCGCGCTTGAACCTCAGCCCGGCCTTCTGGGGGGAGGCGCCGGACTCGCCGTCCGCCCCGATACGGGTCCGGCTGCCGCAGATGGGGCAGGCCACGGAGCTGGCCCCCTGGGCGCTCTCGATCTTGATCGCGTAGCCGCAGTTGCCGCAGGGAATGGTGGCGCTGGGTTCGGTACTCATACGGGATGCTCCCTAGGCTAGTTTCTCGGCGAGGTAGCGCTCGAGTTCGGCGATCGCCACGCGCTCCTGCTTCATGCTGTCGCGCTCGCGCACGGTGACGGTTCCGTTTTCGAGGGTGTCGAAGTCCACCGTGATGCAGAACGGGGTGCCGATCTCGTCCTGGCGGCGGTAGCGGCGGCCGATCGCGCCGGTCTGGTCGTAGAAGGCCATCCAGCGGGAACGGAGCTGGCGGTAGATCTCGCGGGCCTTGCCCACCAGCTCGGGCTTGTTCTTGAGCAGCGGGAAGACGGCTACCTTCATGGGGGCAAGGCGGGGGAGGAAGCGCATAACGCTGCGTAGCTCGTAGCCTTCGGGAGGCTGCTGGCCGGGAAGGGCGGGCAGCACGCCGCCGGCCGCCTCGTCCTTGGGCACCCACTCCTGCTTGAACGCCTCGCAGAGTAGCACGAGCACGCCACGGGTCAGGCCCGAAGCCGGCTCGATCACATGGGGGATGTAGCGGGCATTGGTTTCGGCGTCGACATACTCCATCTTGACCTTGGCGTGGTCCTGGTGCTGGGTGAGGTCGAAGTTGCCGCGGTGGGCGATGCCCTCCAGCTCCCCATAGTGGGGCCAGTTGAAGGGGTAGCGGTACTCGACATCCACACAGGCGGTGGAGTAGTGGGCCAGCTCGTCGGCCCCGTGCTCGCGGAAGCGCAGGTTGTCCTCGGCGATGCCGAGGCTCCGCCACCAGCGGATGCGCTCGGCCTTCCAGAACTCGTACCACTGGCGCGCCTCCTCGGGCGGGCAGAACCACTCCATCTCCATCTGCTCGAACTCGCGGGAGCGGAAGATATAGTTGCGGGGCGTGACCTCGTTGCGGAAGGCCTTTCCGATCTGGGCGATGCCGAAGGGCACCTTCACGCGCATGGTGTCGAGGATGTTCTTGTAGTTGAGGAAGATCCCCTGGGCGGTCTCTGGCCGCAGGTAGGCTTTGGAATCCTCGCTCTTGGTTGCACCGACGTGGGTCTCGAACATGAGGTTGAACTGGCGGGGCTCGGTGAGGTCGCAGTCGCAGTGTTCGCCGGGCTTCTTGCTGGGCTTGCGGGGGCAGGCGTACTCGCCGATCTGGTCGGCGCGGAAGCGGGCCTTGCAGGCGCGGCAGTCGACCATGGGGTCGTTGAAGCCGGCCACGTGCCCCGAGGCCACCCAGGTCTTGGGGTTCTGGATCAGGGCCGAGTCGAGGCCCACGATGGAGAGCGGCTCGCCGTCGGGGCCGAGGGGGGGGCAGAGCACCATGTTGCGCCACCAGTCGTCGCGCAGGTTGTTCTTCAGCTCGATGCCGAGCGGGCCGTAGTCCCAGAAGCCGTTGATGCCCCCGTAGATTTCGGAGGCGGGGAAGATAAAGCCCCGGCGCTTGCACAGCGCGGTCAGCTCGTCCATGGAAAAGGGAGGGGTATTGGTAGGTGTGCTCATAGCCCGCGCATGGTGGGCAAGAAGGCGGTGCGGGTCAAGCCCGATTGGCGGGCGGGGATGATTCGGGGATGGACAGATGGGCGGGTGGCTGCTAGCATCCGACGCATTTACGCCATGAAGATACTTGTCCTACACGGTCCGAACCTCCAGCTACTGGGCACCCGCGAGCCGGGCGTCTATGGCCGAGCCACCCTCGATGACATCAACCGCCGGCTGGCCGAACGCGCCGGGGAGCTGGGCGTCGAGGTGGCGTGCGGGCAGTACAACGGCGAGGGCGAGCTGGTGTCGCGGATCGGGGGGGCTCCGGCGGAAGGCTTCGCGGGCATCGTCATCAACCCGGCGGCCTACACCCACACCAGCGTGGCGCTCCGCGACGCGCTGCTGGCGGCGGCCCTGCCCGCCGTCGAGGTACACCTCTCCAATCCAGCGGCCCGGGAGGAGTTTCGGCACCGGAGCTTGACAGCGCCCGCCTGTATTGGTCAAATCTCGGGCTTTGGCGCCGACAGCTACCTGCTGGCGCTGGACGGCTTGGCGGCTTATCTGCGGCGCAGGAGCGCCTGACACTCAACCCAGTTTTTCCCAATCAAGGAGGGGTAGCTTTGGTCATGGAATACAAAGACATCAAGAAGATCATCGAACTCATGAAGCAGAACGAGCTGACCGAGTTCGAGCTGCAGGAGGATGCCTTCCGCATCGCCATCAAGCGCGGCCACGCCTACACCGGCCCCATGCCGGTGATGGCCCAGATGCCCGCAGGCTATCCCATGCCGTCCGCACCCGCCGCAGCCGCCCCGGCAGCCGCCGGGGGCGACGAGGAGGACCACGGCAACTACGAGACCATCAAGTCCCCGATCGTGGGCACCTTCTACCGTTCGTCCTCGCCCGACTCCGATCCCTTCGTGACGGTGGGCCAGGAAGTGGACGAGGACACCACGGTGTGCATCGTGGAGGCGATGAAGGTCATGAACGAAATCAAGGCCGAGGTGCGGGGCGTCGTCCGAAAGATCCTGGTCGAGAACGCCATGCCGGTCGAGTTCGGCCAGCCGCTTTACCTCGTGGAGCCGCTCTAAGCACCAGCCCAGGGAAGACCATCCATGTTTAAATCGATACTCGTCGCGAACCGCGGGGAAATCGCCGTCCGCATCATCCGCGCCTGCCATGAGCTGGGCGTCAAGGCGGTGGCGG
Source organism: uncultured bacterium (assembly GCA_965651915.1). Classification (GTDB taxonomy): domain Bacteria; phylum Verrucomicrobiota; class Kiritimatiellia; order CBFGVE01; family CBFGVE01; genus CBFGVE01. The sequence continues at coordinate 2,245 of CBFGVE010000205.1, read as the reverse complement.
TCCATTCCGAGGCCGACCAGCAGAGCCTGCACGTCCAGCTCGCCGACCACGCGATCTGCATCGGCCCCTCGCCCTCGTCGGACAGCTACCTGAAGATTGCCAACCTCATCAGCGCCGCCGAGATCGCCGATGTGGACGCGATCCATCCCGGCTACGGCTTCCTCTCCGAGAACGCCCACTTCGCCGAAATCTGCCAGAACTGCAACATCACCTTCATCGGCCCCTCGCCCGAGAACATACGCCGCATGGGCGACAAGAATGTCGCCCGCGAAACGATGAAGAAGGCCGGCGTTCCCATCACTCCCGGCAGCGAGGGGCTGATCAAGAACCTCGACGAGGCCCTCGCGATCGCCAAGCAGATCGGCTACCCGGTGCTGATCAAGGCCTCGGCCGGTGGCGGCGGCAAGGGCATGCGCGTCGCCCACAACGACGTGAGCCTGAGCAAAGCGATCACCACTGCCCAGAGCGAGGCCGACCGAGCCTTCGGCAACTCGGCGATCTACATGGAGAAGTACGTCGAGTCCTCGCGGCATATCGAGGTGCAGATCATGGCCGACAACCACGGCAACGTCTGCCACGTCGGCGAGCGCGACTGCAGCATCCAGCGCCGCCACCAGAAGCTGGTCGAGGAATCCCCCAGCCCCGCGCTCAGCGACGATCTCCGCCGCAAGATGTACCGCGCCGCCGTGCGCGCCGCCGAATCGGTCAAGTACCGCAACGCCGGCACCATCGAGTTCCTCTACGACGAGAAGGAGAAGAAATTCTACTTCATGGAGATGAACACCCGTATCCAGGTCGAGCACCCGGTATCCGAGGCGGTGTCGGGCATCGACCTGATCAAGGAGCAGATCCTCGTCGCGGCCGGCGAGAAGCTGTCCTTCTCCCAGAAGGATGTCCATCTGCGCGGCCATGCCATCGAGTTCCGGGTCAACGCCGAGGACCCCTACAAGAACTTCACCCCCTCGCCCCGCAAGGTTGACTTCGTCCACTTCCCCGGCGGCAACGGGGTTCGGATCGACTCCCACGTCTACTCCGGCTACACCATCCCCTCCAACTACGACAGCATGATCGCCAAGATCATCGTCCACGCCCGCGACCGCGAGAAGGCGATCCAGCGCATGGCCCGAGCCCTCGGCGAGTTCATGATCCACGGGCCGGCCACCACCGCCACCGTGGGCCTCGCGCTGATGTCCGATCCCCGTTTCATCAAGGGCGAATACAACACCCAGTTCCTCGAAAAATTCATGCAGGAGGGCTTCCTCCTTAACTCCCAGCAAGGATAGCCAACCATGGAAGAGCGGCAGGAAGACTACCGACCGACCGACGCGATCACCGATCCCGAACGCATGGGGGCTTCCCAGGAGGGCGGCGAGGAGGGCTCCGATCTCGGCGCGATTCGCATCCACAACAACGTGATCGCCACCATCGCCCGCATCGCCGCCCTCAAGGTGCCAGGCGTGGTGGACATGAGCGGCAACCTGGTCGATGGTATCGCCGGGATCATGGGCAAGAAGATCGATGACCGCGGTGTGCGGGTGGAGATCAACGAGGACGGCGTGGTGCTCGAAGTGCATGTGGTGCTTGCCTATGGCGCGCGCATCCCGCAGGTGTCCTGGCAGGTGCAGAACGACGTTCGCGAGGCGGTGGAGCAAATGACGGGCAAGGCGGTGACCGCCGTGAACGTGGTGGTGCAGAGCGTGCGGATGCCCGGCGAGGGGCGCGAAGGGGCGTCCCAGTGAGGGCGGCCAACCTGCTGATCGGCGTGCTGCTCCTTCTGGAGCTGGCGCTGGCCAGTGCCTACGCGGCCTATGCCGGCATCATGGGCGGGGGACTCTGGGAGGCTTTCGCCCAAACCGTCGAGGCGAAAGGGCAGGCCGCGATGTATCTCGGCCTCGCGAACCTGCTGCTCTTTGTCCTGCTCATCACCACCGGCTACCGCTCCCTCGGCCAGGGCGACCGGTTTCTCTCCTTCGACAGCGATGGCGGCTCGGTGTACATCAGCCTCAAGGCGGTAAGTGATTTCGTGAGCCATGTCGGCGAGCTCGAAATGGAAATCGACCTCAAGCTCAAGGCCGGCGCCCAGGTGCCCGAGCTGTGCCAGCTTCTCCAGCGGCGCATCCGCGAGACGATCGAGCAGAACCTTGGCTTCACCGATATCCGCTTCATCAAGGTCAAGGTCCGCGACATCGTGGGCGCGACCGCCGAACCCGGCGTACCTCCATGGCCTTGCCCACCAAATCCAACC
>CBFGVE010000204.1:0-5359 GCA_965651915.1 uncultured bacterium | reverse complement strand
GGCCGAGAGGTGGATGCCGTTGGAACCGGGGCTGACATCGGGGATCCGTAGCGCCTGTTGGTGCTTTAGTAGCGAGTTGCGGATGGAGCCCTCGGGCGCCTTGGAAGGGTTGGTGGTTCCGGCGAGGCGTCCGCGCAGGGCGCTCCACGGTGAGGCACTGAGGCCTTCGAGAACGATGATGCCCGATGCGGGATTGTAGTAGGGGAAGAGCTGGTAGGGGTGGAAAGCATTGAGGACGATGTAGTCGGCGCCCAGCACGTTGAGGCGGAGGGCGTAGGTGCCGCCGCCAAGCTTCTTGGAGCCCACGTTGTCGGAGAGGAGGCTCAGGGCCAGCTCGTTGATGTTGGGTTGTTCGGCCAGGAACTGATGGGCGCCAAGCACCTTGGCCCCGTTGGCAATGAGGTCGCCGAACTGGAGTACGAGCTGCTCCTCGGCGGCGGCGGAAATAGCCTCGCGCCCGCGCAGGGAGATCTGGTTGAGCACGCCGTAGTGGCGGTCCATCACCTTGTTCTGGCGCAGGTAGGCTCCGTTCACCAGGCGAACCGCGCCTACTTCCACCTTCCAGGCTTCGAGCGCCTGCTCGACAATTGTGATGATGCCGGCGAGATCGCAGCCAAGCGCGGGATTGGTCACCTCGGGCTTGAGAAAAAAGATGAACTGGTGGAGTTCGGGGTTTGGGGCGGGCTGGTAGGGCTTGAGCCATTCGGCGGCTGGCTCGGTGCCCCGGGCGAGGAAATGGGAGAAAAGAGAGGCGTCGATCATCGGCTTGAGGTCCTGATTGCGTTGGGTTTTCTTTTTGGGAGGCACCCCTTTACCACAGGCGGGCAGAGAGGGCAAGCGTTCCCCCGATTTTTGTCTAGGGGTCCCGCTTTTACTTGATCCGGAAGGGGATCCCTCTATATTGCGACGCTGGCTTGAGGCCGTTTTCAATTTCCACCCCTTCGCAAACCGGAGCCTGCCATGTTCGAGACGATCGCCGCCGCCCCCGCCGACCCTATTCTTGGTCTGACCGACGCCTACAAGAACGACCCGCGTTCCAGCAAGGTCAATCTGGGCGTGGGGGTATTCCAGGACGAGACCGGGGTGACGCCGGTCCTCGAATCCGTGCAGGAGGCCGAGCGCCGCATGCTGGCCCGGGGCCTCTCCAAGTCCTATTTCCCGATCAGCGGCTCGCCCGCCTATAGCCGGGTTGTCCAGGACATGCTCTTTGGTGCCGGCCACGAGGCCCAGGGCCGCGCCCGCACTGCCCACACCCCGGGCGGCACCGGAGGCCTGCGCGTCGGCGGCGATTTCATCCACCAGTTCTTCCCCAAGGCCAAGGTCTGGGTGAGCAAGCCTACCTGGGCGAACCACCGCAGCATCTTCGAGGCTGCGGGGGTCGAGACTGCCGAGTATGCCTACTACAGTCCGGCCACCAAGGGTCTCGATTTCGATGCGATGGCCGAGGCGCTGCGCAAGGTGCCCGCTGGCGATTTCGTGCTGCTCCACGCCTGCTGCCACAATCCCACCGGGGTGGATCTCACGCCCGATCAGTGGCGCAGCGTGGCCGATATCGCCGCGAAGGCAGGCTGGGTGCCTTTCCTCGACTTCGCCTACCAGGGCTTTGGCGATGGGGTGGAGCAGGATCGCGTGGGCCTGCTCGCCCTCGCCGAGGCGGGTCTCGAAATTCTCGCCGCCAGCTCCTTCTCCAAGAACTTCGGCCTCTATTGCGAGCGTACAGGGGCCTTCAGCCTGGTGGCCCGCAGCAGTCAGGCGGCCGATGCCGCCTTCAGCCAGGTCAAGCGGGTCATCCGCGCCAACTATTCCAATCCGCCCGCGCACGGTGGCCTCATCGTCACGACGATCCTCGAAGACGCGGAGCTGGCGAAGAAGTGGCGCGCGGAACTCGACGGCATGCGCGAACGCATCGCAAGCATCCGCGCCTCGTTCGTACAGGCCCTGGCCGACCGGGGCGTGCCCGGAGACTTCTCCTTCATCAGCCGCCAGAAGGGCATGTTCTCGTTCAGCGGACTTACCGACGACCAGGTTGCCTGGCTGCTTGCCGAGCGCGCGATCTATATTGTGAAGGGCGGGCGCATCAACGTGGCCGGCATCACCCCCCAGAACCTCGGCTACCTCTGCGACTCCATCGGCGAGGCGATCAAGGCGAAACCCTAGTTTCAATCTCGCCCCGGCGATTCCCGCAGCGCTTCTTTATCGCTGCGCGAAGGGGGGAAGCGGCTGCTGCTGGGTGATGCAGTGGAGGGCGCCTAGGCCCCAGACCAGGTCAACGGCGTGGATGCCGATGACCGGTCGGTCAGGGATGAGTTCGCGCAGTATCCCAAGGGCTACGCTGTCGTTGGGGTCGTTGAAGGTGGGAACGAGCACGGCAGCGTTGGCGATGTAGAAGTTGGCGTAGCTGGCGGGCAGGCGGTTGCCCCGGAAGTTGAGGGGCGCAGGCATTGGAAGGGCAGTCACGGAAGGCTTCGATCCGTCCTCCAGCGCGACGCCCTGGAGCCGCTCCCAGTTTTCTTCAAGGGCGCTGTAGTTCTGGTCCTTCGGGTTAGACTCGCGAACCGTCACCAGGCTAGTTGCGTTCACGAAGCGGCAAAGATCGTCGACATGCCCGTGGGTGTCGTCGCCCGCTAGTCCGCGGCCTAGCCAGACGATGTTGCTTACACCCAGCCAGGTTTTCAGGGCCGACTCGATCTCCTCCCGGCTGTGGCCTCGGTTTCGCGACTGGCGCCCGGTGTCGAGCAGGCACTCCTCGGTGGTGAGCAGCGTGCCGCGTCCGTTCACGTCGATGCTGCCGCCTTCGAGGACAAAAGGCTTGCCGCCTAGCTTGGCCTCGTAGCGGGACAGCTTGAGGCTGCGGGCGATGCGCGAGGGGATGGCGTTGTCCTTCTGCCAATTCCGGTAGCGCGACCAGCTTGTGAACTGGAAGTCGGCGATGGCCAGCTCGGCATTTCTGCCGCGACCTTTGGCCAGGAAGATGGGCCCGTTGTCGCGCATCCAGCTCCGGTCGGTGGGGAAGCGGAAGAACTCCACGGCATCGCTGAGGGCGTCGGCTTCCTTAAGGATGCGCCGCACATGGTGTTCGCGCTTAGCGTCGGCTACACAGATGCGGACTTTCTCGCCAGCGGCGAGCTTTTTGACGATCTCGGCGTAGACCCACTGGAGCGGGGCGAGTTTGCCGGGCCAGTCGGTAGGGTTGTGCGGCCAGGCGAGCCAAGTGGCCTCATGGGGCGTCCACTCGGCGGGCATGGCGAAACCATTGGCGAGTGGGGTGGGAGCGGACGGGGAGGTGGATTTTGGCATGGCGGGAGGAGGGCGGGGAGTTTAGTCGATAAAACGCTGCTGGATGCCGGCGTAGGCGTCTATGCGGCGGTCGCGCAGGAAGGGCCAGGCGCGGCGGGTATCCTCGATGCGGGTGGGGTCGATGTCGGCGTAGAGAATTTCCTCGCGGTCGCTCGATGCGCGGGCGAGTACTACGCCGAAAGGATCGGCGATGAAGGAATTGCCCCAGAATTCGATTCCACCCTCGCCATTGGGTTCAGGCTCGAAACCGATACGGTTGACGGCGGCAAGATAGACCCCGTTGGCGATGGCGTGACCGCGCTGCACCGTCACCCAGGCGTCGAGCTGCTCGGCCCCAATGCGTTCCTTCTCGCTTGGCTGCCAGCCAATGGCGGTGGGGTAGAAAAGCACCTCCGCACCCTGGAGGGCGGTGAGTCGCGCCGCCTCGGGATACCATTGATCCCAGCAGACCAGGGTTCCAATGGTGCCGACAGAGGTGGGGGCGGTCTGGAATCCGAGGTCGCCAGGGGTGAAGTAGAACTTCTCGTAGAAGCCGGGGTCGTCGGGAATGTGCATCTTGCGGTAGCGAAGGGCCAGCTCGCCCTGCGCGTTGATCAGCGTCAGGGTGTTGTGGTAGAGGCCGCGGGTACGCCGTTCGAAAAGGGATGCGAGAATCTCGACCCCGAGTTCGCGGGCGGTCTCGCCCAGGGCCTGGGTGGCGGGGCCGGGAATGGGCTCGGCCGCGTCGAACCAGGCGTGGTCTTCGGACTGGCAGAAGTAGAGGGTCAGGAACAGCTCGGGCAGGCAGACGAGCCGGGCGCCGCCCGCGGCCGCCTCGCGGACGAAGCCGATGGCTCGGGAGAGATTCTGGGCGGGATCGGGGCTGCATGCCATCTGCACGGCGGCAATGCGGGATGGTGGAGGTGTGGACATGGGCTGGACACTACCGCAGGTTCCGCTCTGGGCGCAAGGGGGATGGCAGTCCCCAGGCCAGAATTGCACCGCCTCACGAAGAAGCCTGTCCTGGGTAAATTTTTGCGGGAAGCTTTATTTTTGGCTTAATTTTTTCACGGGCCGTGATATTATCCACATCCGTGACGGGCACCCGTCGGGAACCGGCCTGGCTGTACCGCGTCACTATTTGCGGGGGCAAATTGTTTTACCAGCCAGCATCAAAACTATTCGCTGGAAAAAGGACGTGGATCGCCCTGTGCGTTCTTCTCGTGCTTGTGGCGGCGCTCCATCCCGATGCGGGCGCCCAGGTGCCGGATCCCTCCTCGGTCATCGATATTGCCGAGGCGAAGGCGGACCGGCGGCGCACCGGCCAGCCCGATCTGCTTGGCGAAAGGGTCACGGTCTCCGGCTGGGCCACCACGGATTCGCGCCACCGGCGGGGGCCGGGCATGGACATCTTCATCCAGGACAAGACTGGCGGAATCCAGGTCACCGCGCCGGAAGCGTCGTCGGTGGTCAAGGAGGGAGAGTGGCTCCTCGTGGAGGGGACCCTGGAGCAGGAGTTCGGGCTCATTCGCCTCACCGACGCCTACATCCGCGGCTTTCCCCGCCAGCTCCGCCTTTTCCGTCCGGTGGAAATCACAGGGAGCGATCTCTCCGGCAAGTGGTATGAAGGCATGCTGGTGCAGGCCAGTGGTAGGGTCGTCGCAGTGAATAAGATGCGGTCGGGAGAAAGCATGCTGCTGGAGCTGATGGACGAAAGCAAGGCCCCGCTCCGCGTATTCTGGTCCGCCGACCTTCTGGAAGAGGTTTCCTTCGGCCTGTACAATCCCGGGGATCGGGTTTCGGTCATTGGCGTGCTAGCCCAGCATGATCCAACGCCCCCGTATGGCGAGGGGTTCGAGATTTGGCCGCGTTCATCCTCCGACATCACCCCGATCGGGTTCACCCACACCTTCTACCGGGAGACGTGGCTCATCGCTATTGGGATACTTCTCCTGGTGGTGGTCTGGGTGGTGCTCCTTCGGGTTCAGGTTCGGATGAAGACCCGGGCGTTGAGCGAAACCGAGGCGCGCTTCCGAACCGTTTTCGAAGAGGCCATGGACGGAATCTTCGTGGTCGATGAGCA
>CBFGVE010000203.1:0-5392 GCA_965651915.1 uncultured bacterium | reverse complement strand
AGGAGCGCCGAGGCTAAGGCGGCCCCGCGCGGCGGCGGGGCGATCTGGTCCGGCCTGCACGCCATCAGTACAGGCCCCGTGTCCAGGTCATCCACACCCGCGCCTCGACCTCGATGGTCTCGGCGTCGTAGACGAGGGCTCGAATCGCGCCCAGGAGGTTTGTCCGGTAAGCGGCGTAGCCGGAGACGAGACCAAAATCGACCGCTGGTGCCGCGCTCTCGGCAATGGCGCTCACCGCATTGCCGGGAAGATAGGTTTCGAGCAGTCCGGGCTGGGCGGGGGCGGCAAGCCGGTCGGCCACGATGCTGCTGTTGCCGGGGACGAGTACGTCGTCGCGCGAATAGCGCGAGCTGTCGGGCCCAGCGTCCCACTCCTGGATATACTGGGCATTGGGAAAGGGCATGGTCTGGTCGACGAACATCGCGTTGGCGCCGGCCTCCTCGCGGGCTTCGAGCAGCGCCCGGTGGTGGAGGTTGCCGAGTCCGCCGATGGTGAGGAGGACGGCGAAAACCGCGATGATGGCGATCAGGCCGATCACCAGCTCGATCAGGGCGGTGCCCCGGCGGCGGACGCGCCGAAGATGAGAACATGAAAAAATGGAGGATGCCGTCATGGTAGGTCAGTAGGGGGTTCGGGAGCCTCCTCCGCCTCCACCGCCACCCGGTGGCGGCTGGTAGCAGGAGGAGCTGAACTGGTCCAGCCATTCGCGGCCGGCCTGGCGGAACTCGAACATGTCCCAGAGCTGGAGCTGCCGGGAGTACCAGCAGGAGAGGTCGAGCTGTCCGTTCTGCACGTAGATGGGGAGTTGAACGTAGATGTGCTCGCCCCAGCAGGGGTGGCTGCCGCTGGCCGGTGCGCTGGAGGTGTCCACCGGAATCAGGCGTACATCGGTGAAGGCGGGCAGCACCAGCCCATAGTGGTTGGGCAGCCGGGGGCCGTCGAGGTTGCCGAAAGGCTTGGCGGCCGCCTGCCACGTCACCGCCTGCTCGGCAGCGCCGGGGCTCAGGCGGTCGGCCACCGCCTTGATGGCGATAGCGGCGTCGGCCCCGGCATAGTTGTACTGGGGACGGATGTCGCCGAGGAAGGGGAAGTTTTCGGGAATGAGGTCTTCCCAGGACGTCCAGACATCGTCGCGGTAGGCGTACCAGGTCGCGGGAACCTCGGCGACCAGCATGGATACCGGCTCGCCCGCCAGGGCGGAAAGCTCGCTGATGAGCGCGGCGGTATTGCCTGCGCCACCGCCCGGCGCGGGGAGGGACTCGAGGGTGGAGAGGCGGCGGATACCGAGACCGAAGTACTCGGAGCTGGCGGGCTGGGGCTGCACGTAGAACGGCAGGTCGGGCCAGTCCTGGTAGCTGTTGTAGCTGTTCAGAACGTCGAGGGCGTTGAAGAAGAACCAGCACCAGTCGGCGGTGGCGACCGCATCGTAGAAGCTGGGATTGAGGAGCAGGTGGCCAGAGTTCTGGTAGTCGGCGTAGAACCGGCGGTTGGCCGGGTGGGCGGCGACGCCCTGGTCGGCCACCGCCCGGATCATCAGCGCATACTCCTGCCAGGCGTTGGGGCTGTCCGAGAGCGACCCCCAGGGCACGCCGGGGTAGCGCAGGCTGTACTCCTCGGCGACCTCGGTGGCGTGCCGCTGCATCTCGTAGGTCGCGGTGTCGTTGCTGTGGATGCGGTTGTTCTTCGCCGCCTGCTGGGCGGCGAGCAGGCCGATCATCGGGCCGGCAAAGGCGACGCGTCCCTGGAGGTCGGCTATGACCTCGGCCTCGCTGAAATCGGGCACGGGGTCGAGCAGCGCGTCGGAAATCGCCACCGCCTGGAGCACGTTGAGGTTGCCGATGAGGTTGAGGGATACGCCCTGCCAGCGGGCGCCGGCGAGCGCGGCGATCTCGCCGGCGTTGCGGCTGATGCTTTTCACGAAGATGATCTTCTGGAAGTCGAAGTTCCACAGCGCAAGGAACAGCAGGATAACGATCACGACCACGATGAAGATCATGGTCTGCCCGCGGCGGCGCGGCCGCTTCTGCCATGGCGCGGGAAAGTTCATTCCAGATAGAGGGAGTAGTGGCTGTCCATTTCCGCCCTGCTCTGGAGGCGGACCTCGTCGTCGGCATAGAAGGCGCGGTGCATGGGGAAGCGAAGCTGGAAGTCCTGGCGGACGTTGGAAAGCACCGAGTCGCCCCCGAAATCTACCAGCCCGGTACCGGCGAAGGTGTCCCAGTCGGCGTAGTCCAGGATCGCGCCGAGCTGGCCGTAGGACTCCGCGCCGAGATAGAGAGGGATGCGCGAGCGCTCGATGGCGAACTGCGCAGACTGGGGGCTGCCCTTGACCCGGTCGGAGATCATGTCATCGACCAGCGCCCCTAGACGCCACTGCCCCCACGGGGTGGGTCCGCCACTGGTGTTCTGGTAGTTGGGCGTGGTAATGCGGCCGGCGTTGGGAATAGTAGCCACCCTCCCCGCCTTGTAGACCATGAAGTCGTTGAGCCCGACCGCCCGCGCCCGGGCGGTCAGGCTCGCGGCCTGGTCGGTCACCTGGCGGGCGGCATAGAGCTGGGAGACCTGGAGGGCCCCCAGCAGGAGGAAGCAGAGCAGGATGATGACCAGGCTGGATTCCACCAGCGACTGCCCCGCCCTACGCCTGGCCCACGAGGGGCCCGGCCTAGTTGTTGAAGCCGCTCTCATCGAGCCCCTGGAACTGCTCGAGCGAGCCGGAGCCGAGAGCGTCGTCTTTGGCGGATGAATCGCCGCCGAGCTCTTCAACCGCGCCGCCGAGCTTGTTGCGGAGGGTATCGCTGAACACGGCGAAAATGGCCAGGGCGGCGAGCGCCACGATGACCACGATGATGATGTATTCGGTCATCGCCTGACCGGACTTGCGTTTGGGTATCCTTTTCATGGCACTCCTCGTTTCTGGGTGGCCAGCCTCGCGGCTTGGCGTTATCAATACCTGGCAATCAGATCGATCATCCGGCCCCCATGCTCCTTGAAGGTGTAGAGCAGCAGGGTGAGCATGACCGTGAGCACGAGCAGTACGCCGCCCACGATCAGAAACTCGAGCATCACCTGCCCACCGCGCCCCCTGTGTTTCGCATGGAATCGCATCGCAACCCCGTCGGGTTAAACCTATTGAGCCTACAGTCCACCCGCCCGGCTGTAAAACCGCCCCATCATGGCCACAGCCCGCCATTAGAGCCTAGCCCCACCGGGAAAGCAAGGGCGAAGCCCCCGGCTCTCACTGCGTACAACGTCCGCGAAGGCCGATTATTGTGAAGGCAGGGGTGGTTTTTCGTGGCCTCTGGCGGGCGGGCTGTCGTAGGCTGAGGCCACCCAGCCGAAACCCTCCTCATACCCAGCACTCCCATTCCGATGAACCCCTCCCCCCTGTCCGCCTGGATCCTGGCCGCCCGGCCCAAGACACTCTGGGCCGCCTTTTCGCCGGTGCTGATGGGCTCCGCCCTGGCCGCCGCCGATGGGCGCTTCCATCTTCTTTCTGCCCTGGCGGCCCTGTTCGGCGCGTTCTCCATCCAGATCGGCACCAACTTCTGCAACGACTACGCCGACTTCGTCAAAGGGGCCGATACCGCCGAGCGCAAAGGCCCCGCCCGCGCGACCCAGTCCGGCTGGATCAGCCCCGCCGCGATGCTGCGGGGTACCGTCCTGGTTTTCACTCTGGCGGCGGTGCTCGTCGGCTACCTGGTCCAGCGCGGCGGCTGGCCGGTCCTGCTGATTGGCGTGCTCAGCATCGCCTTCGGGGCGCTCTACACCGCCGGCCCGAAGCCGCTGGCCTATCTTGGCCTGGGCGACTTGTTCGTGGTGCTGTTTTTCGGGCCGGTCGCGGTGGCCGGCACCTACTACGTGCAGGCCCTGGAATTCAACCTGCCCGCCACCGTGCTGGGCATCGGCCCCGGACTCCTTTCCACCGCTATCCTCACCGTGAACAACCTGCGCGATGTCGAGGAGGACGAAGCGGCCAACAAGCGGACCCTTGCCGTCCGCTACGGCCCAGCCTTCGTGCGCGCCGAGTACGCGGTATGCGTGCTGGCGGCGGGAGCGCTCCCCCTTCTGGTCTGGGGATTTAGTCCCAACCACCTGGGCGCGATGCTGGCGGGCCTCATTCTGGTTCCCGGCTGGTCGGCCATCCGCCGCATCCATGAGCTGGATGGCGCCGCCCTCAACCCCATGCTGGGCCGCACCGCCCAGCTCCTGCTGCTGTACAGCGTACTGTTCGCAGCCGGCGTGCTGCTGGTCGCCCGCCTGCTCTAGGAAGCCCATGACCGCACTCGCCCAGATCGGGGAATCGCCGGACGGACGGGCCGCGCTCTACCGCTACACCCTGCCCCTGGTCCGCCCGCTGCCCGGCTCCTCCGGGACCCTGCTGCGCGAGGGGCTGCTCGTGCGGCTGCGCGACGCGGGCGGCCGCGAGGGCTGGGGTGACTGCGCCCCCCTGCCCGGCTTCAGCCACGAGGGCCTGGAGGATGCGCTTGGCCAGCTCCGGAACCTGGTCTCGCTGCCTCCGGAGACCTGGCCCGAATCCCCCCTTTATCCATCGGTCGATTTCGCGCTGGGTTCCGCCCGGCACTGGCTGGCGGTGGCGGAGGGATCGCAGCAGCAGCCTGCCGGCCCGGTACGGATCAACGCCCTCTGCACCGGCGGGGGCGAGGCGCTGGGGGCTGCCGTGGACGAAGCGGCGGAGGCCGGATTCACCTGCGTGAAGATCAAAGTGGGCGGCGACCCAAAACGCGCGGGGCGCACCATCGCCGGGCTCCTGCGGCGCTATAGCGGGCTGCGCTTCCGGCTCGACGCCAACCGGGCCTGGACGCTGGACGAGGCCCTGACCTTCGCCCGTGCCCAGGATCCGCAAAACGTGGACTACATGGAAGAGCCGCTGGCCAACTGGGAGGAGATCCCCGCATTGGCAGAGACCGCCGCGCTGCCGCTGGCCCTGGACGAATCGCTGGCCGAGGCCGAGGCGAGAAGCTGGCCGGGGATCCGCGCCTGGGTGCTCAAGCCCACGCTGCGGGAGGGCTGGCGGGGGGCGCTCCACCGCATCGCGGAGGCCCGCGCCCGGGGCATCCAGCCGGTGGTGAGCGCCGCCTTCGAATCGGGAATTGGCCTGCACAGCCTCGCCGCGCTCGCCCTGGCGAGTGGCCTGGATACGGTGCCTGCCGGACTCGACACCCTGCGATGGCTGGGGAAGGACCTGTCGGACCCGCCTTTCCGCATTGCCGATGGTCAGCACCATGCGCTTCAGCCCCCGGAGTTTCCCAGTCCAGTACCCGCCTGAATCCTCTCGGTGCTCATGCCGTCACGGCAACACGCTGGACCCCAATGAAATGGCTCGATGCGGGCTCTTCGACTTCAAGGCATAGCTCAATCGCCTCCTTAATGC
>CBFGVE010000202.1:0-5396 GCA_965651915.1 uncultured bacterium | reverse complement strand
TGGGGGCGCCCGCTCTCCAGTCCGGCGGCGAGATCGGCCGGGCCGAGGCCGCGCCAGTGCCCAACGTAGGGGCGAGATAGCGGAATCTCCTCCCATTCCTTCCTGCCCGCGCGGCGGATGCGGACCGGGCCGCCGAAGGTGTTGGGGTCGGGAACGCTGAGGGTGCCTTCGGAACCGAAGATCTCGAGGCGCGGCACCTCGGACCCCACTACGTCGAAGCTGGTGGCGATGGTGCCGATGACCCCGCTGGCGAAGTCGAGCACGCCGGCGACGTGGGTGGGGACTTCCACCGGGATGACCTGTCCGCGCTTCTTCTCGCTGCCGATGGTGCGGGTGGGGAAGCTGGCGCGGGCCGATCCGGTCGCGCGGCGCACCGGGCCAAGCAGGGCGACGAGGGCGGTGAGGTAGTAGGGGCCCATGTCGAACATGGGTCCGCCGCCCGGCTGGTAGTAGAACTCGGGGTCGGGATGCCAGGCCTCGTGGCCGCGGCAGAAAAAGAAGCCCTGGGCCGCGATCTGCTCCAGGCAGGTCTGGATGCCCGCGCCGAGGAAGGTGTCGGGCGCGGACCCGACCCGCACACCCTTCGCGGCGGCGCGGCGCAGCAGCTCGCTTCCTTCCTCGCGGGTGAGAGCCAGGGGTTTTTCGTTGTAGACGCTCTTGCCGGCCTCGATGGCGCGGCGGGCGATGGGGTAGTGGCCCGGCGGGGTGCTGAGGTTGACGACGAGGTCGATGCCCGGGTCGGCGAGGATCTCGTCGAGGGTCTTCACGCCCAGGCCGGGATACTCCGCAGCCTTGGCGGAGGCGCGGGCGGGGTCGAGGTCGGCGCAGGCCGCGACCTTCACGTGGGGGAAGCGGGTGCAGAGGTTCTTGAAGTAGATGCCGGAGATGTTGCCGCAGCCGACGATGGCGATGGTTTTCATTGGGGGCTCCAGGATATGGGATGGGATTAGCGGGCCGGACTGGTGTAGGCGGCCTTGACCGGGGCGCGGGCAGCCCAGAGGATGCCGCGCTTCTGGATCTCGAGGGCCTCGGGAACCGCGAAGTCCTCGGGACCGTGGCCGATGGCGCTGTAGAAGACGCGGCCCTTTCCGAAGCGGCGCTTCCAGACGACCGGCATGACGGTGCCGCGGATCCAGGGGCAGTCGCCGCGGCGGCCGGAGAAGGTGGTGGTGGCCAACACCTTGTTGGAGGGATCTACGTGCATGTAGTACTGCTCGGTCTCGATGGAGAAGCCGGCAAGGCCGCGGGTGACCGGGTCGGCGCAGTCCACGATCTCCACGGTGTAGCGGATCTTGTTGCCAGGGTGGGCGACGAACTGCCCGCCGGTCATGAACTGGTACTCGGTGTGCTGGCGGAAGGCGTCTCCCATGCCGCCGTGGAAGCCGGCGACGCCGGTACCGGCGAGCACGGCGGCCTTGAGGCCCTTCCACTGCTCCGGGGAAAGGGCGCCCATGGTCCACATCGGCACCACGACATCAAGGCCCGCCATGGATTCGGGCCGGGTGAAGGCATCGAGCGAGTCGCTGATCTCGACCTGGAACCCGGCGCCCTGGAGCCAGCCGCCGAACAGCTCGGCGCAGGCGCGGGACGCATGCCCATCCCAGCCCCCCCACACGATGAGGGCCCGGCGGAGGGCGGCAGCTTTGGCGGCGGACTTTTTGGCGGCGGACATGGGAACGCTCCTCTGGTTGTGATTTAATTTGCAATATACATATTGCTAATTCGTTATAAATAGATGATTTTATCTTTGTTATGGACAATATTATCATACACACGGCCCCCCTCCCCCGCCGCATGCCCTCGGCGCTGGCGGTCTCGGGAGTGGGCTACGTGCCGGAAAAGCGCGAACAGGTCAGGCACGTGTTCAACTCGGTGAACTTCTCCTATGTGCTGAGCGGGAGCGGGCGCTACCGCTATGCCGGGCGCGAATGGACGGTGGAGGCCCCGGCGGTGGTGATGCAGTGGCCGGGGGTGCTGCTGAATTACGGGCCTGCGCCGGAGGGCTCAAGCTGGGAGGAGCTGTTCGTGATGTATCCGCCGGAGGCGATGGCGGTCTTTGCAGGCTGGGGGATCGATCCCGAGCGCGAGCCGCTGTGGCGCATCCGGGAGAGTGGGCTGGTGCGCGAGCAGGCCGACCTGCTCCTCGAGGTGCTGCGCGACGAGCGGGCGCGGGGATGGGCCGACCGCATAGACCGACTGTGCGAGCGGCTTCTGCTGGAGGCTCGGCTGGGCGAGGAGCGCGGCGGCGAAACCGCGACCGAGTCCGCGCTGCGCAGCATACGCGACACCCTCGCCCGCGACCTGCGCCTGCACCACGACCTCGACCGGCTCGCGCAGCGGCACGGGCTCTCGCCCATCACCTTCCGCCGGCACTGGGCGCGGCGCTACACCGTGCCGCCCCACCGCTATGTGCTGAACCTGCGGATGCGGGAGGCGCGGCGGCTGCTGGCGGAGACCTCGTTGCCAGTGGGCGAGATTGCGGAGCGGCTGGGCTTCGAGGACGCGCTCTACTTCTCGCGCCGTTTCGCCCGCGAGGTGGGCCAGCCCGCCACCGAGTACCGCCGCCAGCAGGGGCTGGGGGTTGGAGTAGGGGTCGGCACGAGAGACCGTTGACCCTGGAGCGACTCGCGCCCGCCCCCGGATGGGGGCATCGTTCGTAGCCCTGGGGCTTGCCCCCGGAACCAGGGCGCTCAACGAGGGCTACTTGATCTTGGGCGGCAGCTTGAGGGTCGGGGGGATGAACGTGACCTGGGGATGGCCGAGCGGATCGAGGATGCGCTCCAGCAGGCGGTTGAGGGCGATTTCACCCTGCTCCGCCGGGCGCATGTCGATGGTCGCCGGCCGGGGGTGGAGCGTGGCCAGCCATGGTTCGTCGTTGTTCACCGAGATGGTGGTGAAGTCCTTGCCGGGGACGAAGCCGCGCTCGCGGAGCAGCGTGTGGACCATCGCGGCCTGCTGGTCGGTGGGGACGAAGATGCCATGGGCCGGCCGGCCGCGGTCGGCGAGCATGCGGTCTACGAGGCCGGAGAAATCGGGGCGGATGCGCTCGTAGCTCCAGAGTTTCTGCTCGGTGAACGAGGGCCGCCGCAGCTCGTAGATCGAGCAGTCGAGGCCCCGCCGGGCGGCGCTCTCCTCGACCATGCTGCGGTACTGCTGGAAGGCGGTGTGGAGTCCATCGTGGTTAATGAAGGCGATGTCGGCGCACTTCTGCTTGGCGGCGAGGTAGTCGAGGGCGAGCAGGGCGGTGGCCCGGGCGTCGTTGACGATCTGATCGATGAGCGGGGGCGTGACCGGCGCACCCCCCACCCAGATGCTGGGGATGCTGGAGAACTGGTCGACGATGTCGGCGGTGAGTGGGCGGCTGACCCCGAGCACCACGATCCCGTCCACGTCGTTGTAGCGGACGGCAGGGGGAAGCTGGCCGGGGTTGGGCATCTGGAGGATCTCGGTGCGCAGGTCCTTGGCCTGCGCCGCCGTTCCGAACGAGGACATGAAGCGGGCGATGTAGGGAAAGTCGAGCAGCTGGACGCTATGGCCGTAGAGCAGGACGCCAAGACGCTTGGTCTTGAGTCCCGGCTTCTCAGGCATGCGCGGCTTCGGCCCGCGGCGGCGCGCGCTGGGACGGAAGTTGAGGGCGTCCATGGCCTCCCGCACCCTCCGCACGAGCTCTGGGCGCACGATGTCCCGCCCGTTGATCACGCGCGAAACCGTCGATTTGGATACACCGGCCCGTTCTGCAACATCGATAATAGTCATGCGCAATTCCTTAGTGGAATGGCTGAAAATTGTAAAGCGGAACCTATGAACCCTCGCGCATCACCGGACAGAAATGGACCCTACCGGTCGATACCGCCCTCGAACAGGGCTTCCACGCCAAGGCGCAGAACGTACTCGGTATCCCATCCGTGCTCACGGCGCCATTCCAGTTCGGGAATCACCCGGAGGTAGAGCCAGCGGCGGTAGAGGGGCATCTTGTAGTGGACGATGCTGTAGCGGTAGAGGTCGACCACGCCCGAGCTGTCCTTGTGGCCAAAAACGCTGATCCGCGCACCGAGGCTGCGGTGGACGTCGCGGTCGGTTCCTTCGAGCACCCGAACGACCGCGAAGCTCTGCTCCCACTCCACCCCGGTGGTAACCTCGCTCCACTTCACCGCCGAAAGCGAGAGCGCACTCCACTCGTTGGGCCGCACAAACCCGGTGGTCAGCCCGGCGAGCGTGCCGTAGCCATCGTCGTTGAACCAGTAGTTTCGGCTTTCGGGTTCGACGATCCAGCCGTCGGGACCAAAGAAGCGGCGCTTGATCGCGGCGCTTCCAAAAACCACCGGCCCGCTGCGCCAGCGGGCGCCGGCCCGCAGATTGATGCTGGGACGGCGAGCGGTCCGCCGGAAGGCGCGCCCAAGGCCCACCGCAAGATTGCGCTCCCGCTCCGAAAGCTCGACGCCGGGCAGATCGTCCTGCGGGGTGGAGTCGATGAACAGGTTGATGCGCTGCTTGAGCCGGGGCAGACGCAGGCTGGCGTCGAAGTCGGGCTTGATCTCGACGCTCATCCCATCGTGCTCGCGGAGCTTCAGCTCGACGCCCAGGGCGAAGCTGGAGTTCTCCAGCTCGATGGTGTTGACGGTGTTTTCCTCGGCGAAGAGGTTGTCGAGGCGGTGCGCCCCGCCCTGCAGCCAGATGTTCATCGAGCGGTGGAAGATGTCCAGGCGGTCGGTGATGTCCTCCTTCTCGGGGAGTGACAAGGATCGCTTGCCCTCCCTGGACGCATGGCGGGGCGCGGCGGTGATGACCGAGAAGCGCAGGGCAAGCTGCCCGGCAGCGGGAGCATTCTCCCCGGCGTCCGGGGCGGCATCTTCTGCGGCGGAGCCGCGGGGAACGGCAAGGGCCAGCGCGAACGCGAGAGCCAGGCCGCAACGTCTCGGGCCAGTGGGGCTAGTAGTCATAGCGGTAGTTCACGCCAATTCCAGGACGGATTCTCGGCCCGGCGTCGGTCTCCAGGTAGAGCCCGCGCCGCAGTTCGTATTCGGCGGTGACGCGGTCGCGGCCGCCGGGCGAGAGACTATACTCCAGGTAGAGCCGGTCGGACAAATGCTTGCCGGCGATAATTTCCGGCGCCGAGCGCCCCTCGTCCCCCGACTCGACAATGTCGATGCGGTCGACCTCAAGGCGGTGCTGCAGGCGGCTCATGAAGCCCGCTCCCCCGCCCAGGTTCGCCATGTTCCGCATTGCCAGCCCAATCCGCACCATCTGCACCGGGGTGATGTTCGCCAGCGATTTGCCGAAAAGGATGCGGGAGAGGATTTCCTCCGTCGGATAGCTCGGAACCGAACTGAGCCGCAGGGCGGGCTGCTGCAACGTGCCGGTGACGTGGATCTCGGCGGTGAGGTCGCGGCGGGCAT
>CBFGVE010000201.1:0-5397 GCA_965651915.1 uncultured bacterium | reverse complement strand
AGCATGGCTACCAGTACGACCCCATTGGCAACCGCCAATGGTCCATGCTCGACGGGCTTACCAACAGCTATACCGCGAACGAACTCAATCAGTATGTCGAGGTCGCCAATGGCGCGTTGGTCGAGCCCATCCACGATGACGATGGCAACATGGTTGAATATGGCCTGTGGTCGTTCACCTGGGACGGAGAGAACCGCCTCGTCGAGGTTGCTTCAAACGGGGTGGCCGTGGTACAAAACAACTACGACCACATGAGCCGAAGAGTGATGAAATCCACCGCCACATCCACCAACGCGTTCGTCTACGATGGCTGGAACCTAGTCCGGGAGGTCTCCCAAACCCCGACACCCCCATACTCCCATACCAACTACTTCGTCTGGGGTCTTGATCTTTCGCAATCCATGCAGGGAGCGGGCGGTGTCGGCGGTTTGCTAGCCGTCTCGCATGGCGGTTCGCTATTCTGCCCGGCATACGACGCGAACGGAAACGTCACCGAATATGTGGACGCAAGCGGAAGCGTTGTAGCTCACTACGCATACGATCCCTTCGGCAACGTTAGCGCCCGCTCCGGCCCAATGGCCACGGCCTTCGCCTATCGCTTCTCGACCAAGTACACCGATGATGAAACGGGATTGGTCTACTACGGCTACAGATTGTACGAACCAGAACTTGGAAGGTGGATCAATCGGGACCCATTGTGGGAGCCGGGTGGACACAACCTGTACCGTAGCGTGCGAAATTCTCTGCTACTCAGCGTCGACTACCTAGGCTTAAAAATTGCAGTATATGAATCTCGAACGCCGCCATTGTGGGATCGATTGCGATGGGAATTGGATGATAGTGAGAAGGCGAAAATAGCTGAACTGGAGGATCTCATCAGGTGTCTTTCAGAGTCTACAGAAGGCACCGCAGAGGAACGAGAGAAGGCAATTCAGGCTGCAAGAGCATACATTAAGGCGATTCAAGATTGGACTCCAAGTATGCGTGCTGCAAACGGTGCAGTCATCAGTTTTAATTTTACAGCCTATGAGGGTAAAGAAGAAGGGTGGTTGCGACTCCTTCGTGTTGGTTTGGAAGGTTTCTGTTGTGGCTTCCAGGCAGGAGTCATGACCGCGATTATTACGGACATGATCAATTACGACCCTGAACAGTATGATCCAACAAAGCCTCCTGGAGATGGTTATGAATGGAGAGGAAATGGCCCCCCTGGAAGCCGAGAAGGCACTTGGTACAACGAGGATACGGGCGAGGTTATATATCCTGACTTTGGGCACCCTCCACCAATAGGTCCACACTACGATTACAGAGATCCAGACGGAAAATGGTGGCGCATCTTCCCCGATGGCCGCCGGGAGCCAAAATAATGACAAACCATTTTCTGAATTATGCGAAGGAGCAACTGTGCAGGGGGTCGGCAGTAGCTCGCGTCTTGCTCGATGCCCTGGTCGCCTGGCCGAGCTGCGTCACCGCTGTTTTGCCTCGCCGCGTTACTTTTCCTGTAGATTGCTCGCCAAGCTCCTTTCGGCGTGGGGGGGTAGGAAATGTGGCAGATTCTCAGCGGGAATTGACAGCTTTAGTGCAACACGCTCTTACGGCTCCGGGGCAAGTGTTTATTGTTGAGAACGTAGTTGCTAGAGAAGGTGATAATGTCGAAAGAAAATTTAGGCCGCTAATTCGCATCCATGATGATAAGGTCTACTATCAAATCGATGCAAGAATGGTCCAACAAGCTGAATTGGTAATTCGGCACGCAACCCATGCGTTTCATTTCCTTGGCTTCCTGTCATCTGGAATTCACCCGTCAGCCCCTAGCACTGGGGTAATAGGGTATGCAAAGACTGCCTCCATGGTAGTTCTTGGGGCTTTTGATGCGGAAGGTTATGTCGTTGTTGGTGCCGCTAAGCGGCTCTTCGACAATTGTGATGGAAAAGCGTCACGCTGAGATTCGATGGATTGAAAAGGGGCCTGAGAATCGGAAAGGTACCAGCCCGTGATGTATGGAAAAGGAGTACTGGAAGAAGAGAGAATTGCATGAATTACAGGCTGAACCCTTTCCCCGAATTCGTGCAGCTCAATGGCGAGTGGTGGCAGGAAAGCCGCAGCTACACTTTCCCCGAGGAAGCCGGCGACACGCCGTTCCTCGTCTCCACCCAGCGCCAGCGCCTGACGGGCCTCGGCGAAGAGGTCAGCGGCAAAGGCGTCCTCGTCGCGGAGTCCGCCTCAATCGACCTCCACGGCAACGAGTCGGTCAGTCTCCGCTACCTCGACCGCAGCAACAAGACCGTCCGCACCGAAACCCACAGCCCATTCTCCACTGACACCGCCGTGCAGATAGCCGTCGACGGACTGCTCCGCGAGCAAATCAGCCAGACCGGCGTGGTGACTGCGTACGACTACGACGCCCTCGGCCGCCGCACGGGCGACCTCCAGGTCGCCCCCGGCCGCCAGACCGGCTCCACCACCGCCTACAACGCCCTCGGCCAGGTCGAAAGCGTCACCGACGCCCTGGACCAGACCACCCACACCGCCTACGACGCGCAGGGAAGGCGCGGGTTAAAGACATAGGTAACACTTCAGGCTCACGACGAGTTCCACCCCACCAACCCTGCCTTCCTATCCGCGCTTTCCCTTCTCCCCCGCGTCTCGCGGAGACGCCGCTACAGCGCCGCCCTGCTTCTTCTCCGTGATCCCTGTGCCTCCGTGAGAAAAATCCCCCCGTTCCAGCGGCGTTCGTAGGGGCGCCGTGAGGCGCTATCCTCCGCCCCGTACGGCCTCACGGCCGCGCTACAAACTCCCTTTCGCGCCTTCCGCGCGTTTTGTAGTGACCCTCCCTATACTCGACTATGTGCGCTAAAATTTTTTCGATCAGAGCTTGCGACGATGTTTCCACCTACCAACCCCGCATCCCGTCCGCGATTCCCCTTCTCCCCTGCGTCTCGCGGAGACGCCGCTACAGCGCCGCCCTGCTACTCCTCCGTGATCCCTGTGCCTCCGTGAGAAAAAATTCTCCCTTCCTCATCGCTTTCTCCATCCGCAAACGTTCTTGCTGGCGGCAAAGGGCATGAAGATCACACGGAAAACCCGGTAGCGCCGAAATGAATCGTGGGGGTGGAATTTCCCCCACAAGGAGACAAGTGGATGAGGCGATCAGGGGGTTATGGCTTGCCGGGTGAAGATACGGCATTGATGTGGCGGTAGCGGGAGGGGCTTACCCCGGTGTATTTTTTGAACTGGCGGCTGAGGTAGCTCTGGTCGCAGAAACCGACCTCCAGCGCGATGTCCACGCATTCCATAGCGGTGTCCCGGAGCAGTTTCCGGGCTTCCTCGACGCGGAGTAAGTGGACGTGGCGGATGATGGAGCGCCCGGTCTGTTCCTTGATGAGGTGGGCGATGCGGTAGGTGCTTAGTCCGGTGGCCTGGGCGACATCTTCCAGCGACACAGGTTCGCGGAAGTGCTCGCCCAGATAGGCCATGGCGGCGTTCACGTGGGGGTTGGTCGCGGCGTAGCCCATCGCGTAGATGTTGTCCATGAAGTCGTCGAGGGCGTGGCGGACCACGGCGGTGAGGTCCTCGAAGTCGGAGGCCTCGATGATGCGGGCCATCCAGCGGTGGTTCTTTTCCATGATGGGTTCGAGGAAGGGGCTGTCCTCGACCGCGCGGCGCACGAGGTAGCCCATCATCTCGATCATCAGGGCGCGGATGACGGTGAGGTTGGCGGACCGCAGGAACATTTTCCCGAGCACCTGGTTGAGGATTTTGCGGGCGCCCTTGCGGTCGCCCGCGCGGATGAGCGAGAGCAGGGCCTGTTCGCCGTCGGCGGGGGAGTTCGATTCGCGGGCCTGCTTGCTGCGGTGGATTTCCTCGGCGATCTGCCGCTGCTGGAGGTTGTGCTCGTGGTGTTCGTTGAGCAGCGCGGGGGTGAAGCCGGTGACCTGGTAGACGAGGTGGTGCAGGCGCTCCACTGCCTGCTGGCAACGGGCCTGGGGCCATACCGGCAGCTTCTTCAGGTAGGCGAGGGTTTCGGTGCGGGTGGCCCCGTGGCGGACGAGATGGTCCACGGCGTCGCTCCAGTCTTCGCTATCGGAATCGGCCAGCACCTCGCCGCCGAGCATCCCGCCGAGCAGGTCGTAGCGGTCCACCACGGGCACGATCCAACTGATGACGCCGGGGGCGAGAAGGAAGCTGTAGGGTTCGCCCCAGCGCACCGCCTCGCTGAGGGCGTGAAGCCTGGCTTTGCGCACGACGGACAGGGCGTCGATTCCCGGGCCGGGCTGGGAATCCACTGTGCCCGAGACCGAGAGGAACCGCGGGCGAATCCCGAAGCTTCGCCGGTAGTCCGAAGCGATGGTGCGGAGGGTGCGTTTCGACAATTCCTTCATAGTCGTGGTCCGGTTCGAGCCGAATTTCCCATGCACTAGCGCATAATCGTCGTCGGGTACAGCAATATCGTCACAACGGAAGCCGTTGGCTGCTAGCTCCCGCCGATTCCTGCGGCGTACAGTGGCGGCATAACCAAGTCACCTCCAGGAGGATCGCCATGCCCCCGCTTGCCATTGCCTGTCTCGATGATTTCATCTATGGAAACGCGCCCCACCCGGTGACCTGCGGCAACGGGCTGGTCATCGGTGCGGGCCGGGTGGTGCCGGAGCTGAATTTCACCCTTCCGCCGATGGACATCAATGCCGGGACCTGGTCCGATGTCCGCCGCGAATACGCGGAGATGATCCGCAGCGCCGTCCACCGCGCCGAGGCGCTGAACAGCCCCGATCTGCTGGTCGAGTTCGAGACGCTGCCCCCGATGACCATGCAGCCGGCCTGGGGGCTCGAAATCACCCGTCTGCTGGCGGACGAGCTGAAAGCCTCGGCCGACCGCAGCGGCATGCGTACCGCGCTGCGGCTCACGCCCAACGACATCCGCGAGTTCTCCCGTCCGCCGCTCATGCGCCAGGGGCGCTACTGGGAGGCGATGCTGGAGTTTTTCGACCGGGCTGAATCGGCGGGTGCCGACTTGCTTTCGATCGAGTCGACCGGGGGCAAGGAGCTGTGCGACGACGCCCTGGTGAACGCTGATCTTCGCGCGGTTATCTTCGCCCTCGGGGTGCTGGGCTGCCGCGACATGACGTTTCTCTGGGAGCACATGGTGCGCTCGTGCGAGGGCACCCGGGTGCTGCCTGCTGGTGACTCGGCGTGCGGGTTCGCCAACACCGCGATGGTGCTAGCGGAGAAGAAGATGATTCCCCGGGTGTTCGCCGCCGTGGTCCGTGTGGCCTCGGTGCCGCGGGCGCTCGCGGCGTTCACGGCTGGGGCGGTGGGCCCGAGCAAGGACTGCGCGTACGAGGGGCCCTACATGAAGGCCCTGGCTGGGGTGCCGATTTCGATGGAGGGCAAGTCGGCCGC